>JALRAZ010000537.1 GCA_023257935.1 Verrucomicrobiota bacterium | reverse complement strand
ACCAACATCTCAGGATCCGGGAGAAGATCTACAGCAGCAATCCAATCTGCGATGGCTTTTTCTGGAGAGACGCCACGGAGCTTTGCCGATTTTCTTAGTAGGTCGAATTGTTGTGATTCTGCTGTGGTGAATCCGGCACCTAGATTGTTGCCAGAGGCAATTTGGGTTAGGATGAGGTTCGCTCGTTTCCGAGCTTCCTCGTAGGTCTTGAAATATTTGGAGTGCCTTTTTTGCTGAACCCTAAAAACAACTCGGTAACTAGGTTTGGCCACCGATGGGGCGTAGATCGTGACGACTTGGGAACCTTTGGAGAGCTTGACTGGGAATGTCGGCATTCTTCCTTTGCGACCCGCTTTGGGCGCATTTTTATCGCCTGAAAGCTGTGTCTTTTTTGTGTCCGACGACGCTTTATTTGCGTAAGTCGTTGATAGAGATGGTCGGAGCGACAGGATTCGAACCTGCGACATCCAGCTCCCAAAGCTGGCGCTCTAGCCAAGCTGAGCTACGCTCCGACCCGAGGCAGGGGCTAATAAGAGAATAAAAACGGACAAAAGCAAAGGTTTTTTTCTGGAATGTTTATCAAGGGTTTTTAGCGTGGGGAACTTGGACTTGGACTCAAGGTGACTTGAGTTAAAATAAATCAGGTTCATGATGCGTTCTGCCCTGGTTTTAATTGGAGTTTTTTTGGTGCTTGGTGTTGGAGCACTATGGGTCCGTCTGCGGGTTCCCATGATTGATATGGGGCACTATGATGACTTATTTAGCGAAGCGGCAGCGAGTTCAGTGCTTCATCCGGCTCTGATCAAAGCCGTGGCTTGGCAAGAAAGTCGCTTTGATGCCCAAGCCAAGGGAGGTGTTGGGGAGCTTGGGCTGATGCAACTGACAGACATGGCAGCCTTTGAATGGGCCGATCATTATGGCTACTCAGATTTTAGGCCCGCTCACTTGCTGGATGCTCGCACCAATGTGCTCGCTGGAACTTTCTACCTTTCCAAGCTGGTGCAAAGGTATTTAACCCAGGACCGTCCCCTTGTGTATGCCCTGGCCGATTACAACGCTGGACGCAAGCAGGTCCTTGTCTGGATGGCCGAATCCGGTGCTACCAACAGTCAGGTTTTTCTTCAGCAGATGGATTATCCGGCGACTAGGGAGTATATCCAGCATGTGCTGGAGTATGCTGAGTCTTTTCGCCATGATTTTGATCCTGGACCGCCTGCCTCTTCCTTTGACCCAGAGGCCGATGACGCCGCCCTTGATTCCTCCCAACTGAGTGAGGGCCTCACTCAGCCATGAACCTAGCTCAAGCCTGCTTCCTGATACGTTGGTAGGCAGCCAGGGCCCGTTCTCTGGCAATCGTGTGGTTGACCACAGGCTGAGGATAAGTCTTGCCTAGGGTAATACCTGCTGAAGCTAATGCCATGGGTGGGGCTTCCCATGGTGCATGCAGATCCTGGTCGTTCAGCTCCTTAATTTCTGGAACCCAACGGCGGATGTATTCGCCCCGACCATCAAATTTGGCACTTTGGGTCATGGGGTTGAAAATCCTGAAGTAAGGCGCGGCATCGGCCCCACAGCCGGCAATCCATTGCCACCCCAGTGTGTTGTTGGCCAGGTCGGCGTCAACCAGGGTATCCCAGAACCATTCAGCCCCTTCTTGCCAGCGAATCAAAAGATGTTTCACCAAGAAGGAGCCTACGATCATGCGCACTCGATTGTGCATCCATCCAGTAGCCCAAAGCTCACGCATACCCGCATCAACGATGGGGTAACCTGTTTGGCCTTTTTGCCAAGCACGTAGCAGTCTGGCATCCTTCATCCAAGGGAAGGATTCGAACTCGGGGCGAAGGGGGCGCTGGACGGTGGCAGGGAAATGATGAAGCAGATGATGGGCAAACTCTCGCCAGCCAATCTCGCGCATGTAACACGAACCCATCAGGGTTGCAGGGGATATCCCAACTTTCTTGAGCTGATCCAGCAAGGTATGAAAAATCTGGGCTGGGGTGATTTCTCCAAAGTGCAAATGAGGTGAAATCCTGGAAGTACCTTCCACCCCTGGTAGGTCTCGACTTACTTCGTAGGTTTCATAGGCCTTACTTGCAAAGGTTTTTATCGCCTTAGTAGCTCCTGCTTCCCCGGGGCACCAAATGTGGTTCCATCCCGCATCCCATGCAATGGTAGGCAACAATCCAAGTTGTTCCAGCGGGGTCGAGCTAGGCCATGCTTCGGGGGAGGGCCAATGTTTAGGAGCCTTGAGGGGCTCTGGTGGGAGCCAACCTTGACTCTGGGCTCGCCAGAAGGGAGTGAACACCTGAAATGGCTTGCCGCTCTTGTTTCGGACTTGGCTTGGCTCCCAAAGTAGATGCCCACCAAAGGTCCTCCAGAGGATGCCCTCATGGGCTAAGCTGCGCTCGAGGGCTGCATCCAGGAGGTCAGTCGCAGAGTCATAGGCACGACTGACATAGACACTGCGAGCTCGGGTTTGTTTAATGAGTTCGCCGAGAACCTGGGCTGGCTTGCCTTGGCGAATGATAAGCTTGGCGCCCAATTTTGCGAGCTGATCAGCATGAGCGGCCAGCGCTTGGTGCAGCCACCACTTGGAGGCCCCCCCCATTGCTGGCTCCGATGTTGTTTCGTGTATATATAAAGGGATGATGGGTGCCCCATCATTCAAGGCCTGGGTCAGTGCTGCATGGTCAGCTAATCGAAGATCCCTTCGAAACCAGAGGATGATGGGGGGCAATGAACTCATTGATGCCCCAAAGTCTGCCATGAATTATACGGAGTGCAACCGAGGAAGACTCAATCCTGAGTCGCTTATCTATCGGGTCATTTCCTCGGCATGCAGGTATTCTCGGTGGCTGAAGAGCAAGCAACTGGCCCCAAGGCTCAAGAGGGTTGCCACCAGCAGCAGAGATAAGGACAGCCAGGGCTGCTCGGGGTCTCTGGCAAGGTGCTCGCCGATTTCTGGGTAGAGGGCCAGGAGGTCCTTGAGATGATTGGTCATCGAAAGGCTGTTGAGATTCGTGGGGATCTGCCCAACCCCAAATTCGATGACGAATCCGTAGATCAAGCCCAATACCAGATATTTTCGAGTCAAAAGTCCCAGCAGTGCGCTGATGGCACCATAAACCAGTACGGTCGGTATGGCCACAATCATGAGTGCGAGCATGGCTGGTAGCCAGTTGGCCATCCCCAAGATCCACCAGGTACATCCAAAGGCTCCATAGGTCAGGGTGGCAATCAGCCAGGTCCAGAGGGCCTGACTACCATAGCGTCCAATAAGAAATTGCCATCGACGGATGGGGCGCGTGAGGATGTAGCAGGCTGTGTCTTCCTGTAGATCATCCCTCACCAGCCCACCAAAACCATTCAGACAAAAAAGGGGGAGAGCCAAATAAGTATATAAGTCGATGGTAAAAAGCATCGCTCCGCCTAGGGAAAGGAGGGAAGAGGCACGCAGGTAGCCGAGCAAAGGGAGTCCCAGAATGTGCAGAACAAGGACTGGGGATTGACGCCAACTCAGTTGGTTACGCCAGGTCAAGTGCCAGAGTGCCCATCCTATTTGTAACGGACCTGGGCAGGTTGTGGTAGGCTGCGACTCAGTCGCTCTAACTGATTGCGTTGGGGGTTTCACGACTTAGTGACCTTCTCAAAAAGTGTTTGAAGCGATCGATTACCACTGCGGATTTCGTGGACCACGACCCCGCTTTGCTTCAGCAGAGATGCCCACTGTGGAAAGAAGTCATTTGGATCCTTGATACGGATGCTCAATCTGCCTGACTCCTGCTGGGCATCGAATCCAGTTAAATGCCCGCGTTCAAAAAGCAGCGAGGCCAATGCCTGAGGGTTGTCGCACAGGATCGCAAGCTGCTCCGGCCAGTCGGCGAGTTCAGATCGAATACTCTGATGGGCTCCTGTGGCCATGACTCGTCCCCAATTTAAGATCATAATCTGGCGACATAGTGGTTCGAGCTCAGCCAGGATATGGCTTGAGATCAGGATGTTGACGCCTTCGGAAGCAAGCTCCTTGAGGATGGAGGCGACTCCCTGGCGTCCCATGGGGTCCAGGCCGTTCATCGGTTCATCCAGCACGAGTAGTTCGGGGCCATGCATGATAGCCTGTGCCAGTTTGACGCGTTGGCGCATTCCTTTGGAATATTGCCCAAGTCGCCTAGCCCAGTCTGGTTCCCGCAGCCTGACACGGTTCAGGGCTTTCGAGGCAAGGTTACGGACCTGAGTTTTAGGCAGGCCTGAGAGCATGCCTAGGCTCATGAGCCAATCCAGCGGGCGGAGGTGCTCAGGCAGTGCTTCCTTCTCAGGACAGTATCCTATGCGAGCCAGGGTGGGGGGGTGATCCCAGGGTGTGTGTCCCAGGACTTTTAAACAACCCGAGCTGGGCCTGAGTTGCCCCGTGATGATCTGAATCAGCGTACTCTTGCCTGCGCCGTTGGGCCCCACCAGTCCAGTGATCCCTGGAAGGACTTCAAAGGAGATGTGGTTGAGCCCCATCACCATCCCATACCAGCGGCTCAACTTGTCAGCTTTGATGATAGGAGGCATCACTCGGGTTTGACCTTTCCCTTGAGGGTGATAAGGCTCAAGCCAGCCATGAAACCTGCGGCGATCAGCGAAGCCATGCCGTTAGCTGAAGGTAAGCGCAACCAACGTTCGGTCAGTGAGCTAAAACTCTCAAGCAAGGGAAGGTTTTCCATGAGTTGAGACACATGGGTCGCTGGGTTAAACAGGCATATCGCCCATTGGTCCAGGATGTGCGTCAGACTCAGGTAAGCCATCCATGGATATTGTTCGCCCTGTGATTTGGCCAAAAAATGCCCCACCAGCCATAGGACCAGCCAGATGATGGTGGTTGCCTTCTCGCGTTTGGAAAGGGCTGAGACACCCAGGGCAAGCAGACTCAGAAAAGCCATGGAAGCCACAACAAATCCGACGCTCTGCATCAGGGCTTGCCTGGCGTGCCACAGGAAAGACCACGATGGCGACAGCAGGCACCCCAGCAACCAGGCATGGATAGCGGGAAGCAGCCAGACAAAACTCAGCAGGCCAAAAATGGCCATAAATTTTCCAATAAGGTAGTCCCTGTGGCCCAGAGCTTTGGAGCGATAGATGATGATGGCCCGACTGGATAGGTCCTGTGAAATGAGTGTTGGGATGGTTAAGGTGACTATCACCAGCGCCAGAGGTTGAAACCATCTGGTAAAGTAATAGAAACTCAGGCCATAAGTGCTGCTCACAGAAAGGTCAGGCCGTTCCAGGATCCAGCTGACCAGGCCACTCACGATGGCTCTAGGCTGGTTGTCCAGCTGGTTGACCAAGCTGTAGATCGCGCTCTCTTTGACCAAGAGCTGTCCCACGCCAAAGAGTAAGGCGCTTTGGGCCAAGCAAAGGACCCAGGCTCCCAAACACAGGTGCCTGATCCATTTGTTTGACCAGATGCCCTTCAAGGTCTGGTTTGCAACGACCAGTCGGCGATGCCAGATACCCCTGGCCTGCCCGGTCCAGTGTTGATAAAGGCTAGAGGGAATGCCCATGACTTGTCTCCAGTGCCTGAACAAACAGGGTTTCCAGTTGATTAGGGCTTTGCAGCATTTCCAGTGGGGTGATCCCATCGGCATCCAATGCTGCGATCAAGGGACCAAGATGACTGCAGTCATGCTCTACCTGAACGTGGCCGTTTGGCAGCTGAGTCGCCTTCCATCCTGCTCGCTGCATGCAGGCGATGGTTTTTTCGGAGGCTGATTCGGTGATGATTTCGGTGCATGGTTGTCGCTGCGCCTTCAATCGATCAATACGATCCTGCATCAACACGCTTCCCAGGGCGATGATGACGATCTGGTCGCAGATTCTTTCCACATCACTCAGGAGGTGAGAAGAAAGGACCACGCTGATGCCATGCTCGACCCACAAGGAACGGATGAGTTCTAAAATCTGTTCTCTTCCGGCTGGATCCAAACCGTTGGTGGGTTCATCAAGGAAAACGATTTCGGGGTCATGCACGATGGCCTGGGCGAGTTTCACTCGCTGCTTCATCCCGGTCGAATAGGTGTCAACCATGCGATAGCGTTCCTGTCCCATGCCGACAAAATCCAACATTTCATGAGCGCGTTGGCGTGCTTCTTGGAAAGGCATGCCCGAAAGCTGAGCGCAATAGGTCACATACTCACACCCTACCATACCTGGAATATGGCAGTCCTGCTCCGGGGCATAACCCACCCGAGTGCGGATTTCGCGGCCTGCTTTGGCGATATCCTTGCCAAGTAACCAGGCTTTTCCCGAAGTGGGTTTGATGAGCTGAAGCAGGCATTTCATGAAAGTGCTCTTGCCTGCGCCGTTGGGGCCAAGAAGGCCGATGGCACCGGGAGGGATGGCAACTGAAACCTCATGGAGAGCGATCTGCTTGCCAAAGCGTTGGCTCAATCCTTCGGTTTGAATCACGGAATCATGCATCTGGTCCTCTCACCCTGATACCCACAAATTCATGCGGTAGCATGATATTAGGTGTGGTTGCTGAACTCGACAAGCCCTGGGATTTGGACTCTGCAGCGAGGAAGCAGGGTTTGTTTTCTGGTAAAAGACATTGCTACTGATGTGGGCTTACATGACACTCAAACTTGTGGATAAACCCTTTCCTACATACGACGCCTCGCGCGACTATGAATGGAATTATTCCCACCCGCCCCGGCTGGATCACTCCGTTGCCACCTTAAATAGTGACTGCCCAGGGAGGTGGACCTACGCGGGGCTTGAGGCAGCCTCTCCTCTTGCTATCGCCGCTGGTCCTCTTTTGAACAGTCAGTGGTTGCTTTATTACGCAAGTCTCGGATTTGATATCCTGACCTACAAGACAGTGCGTCGACGAGCCTGGGGCTGTTATCCCATGCCTAATTTGGTCCCGGTGGCCTCGCAAAGTCTTTTCTCATCGGTCAGTGAAGTGCGAGCCCAAACTGTGATGAGGGATTCTTGGGCTGTTTCTTTTGGTATGCCATCGAGGTCCCCTGATGTGTGGCGCCCTGATCTGTCGCGCTGTCGTCAGCAGTTAGCCCCGCATCAAATCCTAGCGGCATCAGTGGTCGCCACACCCGAATCATCGACCACGCCCGTAGGTCTGGCGGAGGATTACGCCCAGTGCGCTGACTGGGCTAGGCAGAGTGGCGCTGATGTGGTGGAATTAAACTTTTCTTGTCCCAATGTGGCCACTTGCGATGGCCAGCTTTACCAGCAATTGGATCTGGCCCAAGGCGTTCTGGAAACAGTGAGAGCCAAACTAGGCCCGTATCCCTTGCTTGTTAAGTTGGGGGCGATGCAAGCGCCTGATCAGGTAGTTGGCTGGATTGATTTGGCAAGAACCGTGCAGGCTGGATTGGTGATGATCAATTGTCTGGGTGCCAAGGTCAGGGTTGAGGATGCTTCAAGCCAGAATTTTTATTTCTCTGGCACCCCCAGGGGGATAGCTGGCCATGCCACGGCGCAGGCGGTAGCAGAGCAGTTCAAACAATTTGCCCAACAGCGAAAGTCTGAATGTTTGAGCCCACCCTTGATCCCTGTGGGGGGGATTGCTGAGGCATCGCAGGTAAGGACCTATTTGAAAGGGGGGGCTGAAGCGGTCCAAGTCGCCACGATGGCCATGCTGAACCCCAAATGGGCTATGCAGATCAAAGCAGCGCTCGCCGCTCAGCCTTGCTGAAGCATGACAAAAATGTCATGTAATCACCGGTTGCCAACCCTGCTCTCTGGCGATATGTTTGAGGTGCGATAGGAGTGCCGCGCATCCCGTGTAGCCCATGGTTTTGCATCTGCTCAGACTTGTTTCTGTCGCATCATCAAGCATCACCCATCATGTATTGGATACTTTTCATCGGCACCATGTTGATCGGCCTCTGGGCCCAGGCAAAGGTGAAGTCAACCTACCGACGTAATGCTGAGATCCGGGCACATAACGGCTTTTCTGGAGCCCAAGTCGCTGCCCAGATGCTTAGGCAAGCAGGCATTCATGACGTCGCGATTGAGGTGCAGCAAGGGATGCTGACAGACCACTATGACCCCATCCGCAAGCGACTGGTCCTGTCTGAAGATAATTACCGAGGCACTTCGATTGCCGCGATTGCCGTATCGGCTCATGAGTGTGGGCATGCCCTGCAACACCAACAAGCCTACGCCCCGCTCAAGATTAGGATGGCGTCTGTGGGCATCACCTCTTTTGCCAATGGTATGTTGACCTGGATCATGATGGGGGCCTTGTTCCTGGGAATGATTCCTTTGCAGCTCGCACTCCCTCTCCTGGCTGGGTGCTGGGGTGTGATCATGGCCTTCAACCTGATTACTTTACCTGTGGAATTTGATGCCTCACGCCGTGCCAAGGTGATGTTGCATCAGATGGGATTCACGGCAACTGCTACCGAAGACCGTGGGGTTTCTGAGGTACTCAACGCGGCCGCATGGACCTATGTTGCGGCTTTCATCACTTCGCTTGCTTATTTCTTATACCATCTCCTCCCTTTCCTGACGGGTAGGAGTGATGATTGACCATCAAGTTGCGACTTCTCTTGACTTGGTTGGGCCTTTTATGAGGTCCACGATCCTTTGGTGCTTGGGAGTATGGATCCAAGCAGATTCCCATTGCATCTCATGCTTTGAGATCGTCAAAATGTAGGGGTGAGCAAGAAGCACAAACGACCTGGCCTCAAGGCCTACCCACGGTTAGATCCCAATGGGATCCGCCCCAACATGAAGGTAGCCGACCTGATGGATCAGGCATTCCTGGCCTACAACGGAGGTCGCCTACGCGAAGCAGCTAGGCTACTGACTGAAAAAATGCTACCGGGTGACGGCCTGTTGGGAATGAGCCTCACGGGCGCCCTAACTCCGGCAGGTCTTGGTAAATCTTGTCTGATTCCCTGGATGAAGGCTGGCTTTGTGGACTGGGTGGTTTCCACCGGTGCGAACCTCTATCATGACCTGCATTACGGACTAGATCTGCATCTGCATCAGGGATCGCCCTTTCTTGATGATGTGCGTTTGCATCAGGATGGTGTGGTCCGCATTTACGATGTCTTGTTTGACTACGATGTCCTCTTGGACACTGATGCTTTTGTAAGGCAGGTGATTCAAGGCGAGGAATTCCAGCGAGTCATGGGCACCGACGAATTTCACTATTTGCTAGGCAAGTATGTGGCAGAAAGAGGGCGTAAATTGGGCCTTCGAGACAGTTCTGTGCTGGCGACAGCCTACCGTTACGGTATTCCGATCTTCACCAGTAGCCCAGGTGACAGTTCCATTGGGATGAACGTGGCCGCCATGGCCCTGCGTGATCAGGCCCTCCAGTTCGATGTGAATCGCGACGTGAATCAAAGTGCTTCCATTGTCTACGATGCCAAGTCATCAGGACTCACCTCATCGGTGTTTATTCTGGGTGGAGGGAGCCCCAAGAATTTTATGTTACAGACCGAGCCTCAGATTCAGGAAGTCATGGGTATTGCTGAAAAAGGTCACGATTATTTTCTGCAGTGCACTGACGCTCGGCCTGATACCGGTGGCTTGAGTGGCGCCACCCCTGCTGAAGCGGTCAGCTGGGGTAAGGTCGATCCTCAGACTCTTCCTGATTGTGTGGTAGCCTACGTCGACTCCACGGTTTCACTACCATTGCTCACGGCTTACTGTCTTTCTCGTTTGCCAAGGCGTCAACACAAGCGTTTATACGCACGTCGCGATGAACTATTGAAGGGTCTGACCCAAGCGTATCTCAAGGTTGGTAGTGTGACCAAGACCAGGACCCAGCGTAATCTGCCAAAACGAGCTACCGGGGCTGGAAGGCAGACCCAAGGCGCCACATGTCGAGGATGAATGATAGCGTGCGAATAATGGATTTTCGGCAACCACTCAACCTTGCAACAGCTAGGGCATGCCTCCTTTTTTTGATGTGGGTGCTGGTTTGGCAATCAAGGATGCTGGCCATCGATACCCCCGAGGGCATGCCTGCAAGCGCCAGCACCCTGAAAGTGATGTCTTACAACATCCATCACGGGGAAGGGACTGATCAGCATTTGGACCTAGAACGCATCGCAAGGATTATCCGCGAATCTGGGGCAGATATCGTGGCTTTGCAGGAGCTGGATCAATTGACACGACGCACGGGTGGGGTATCCCAGACCGAAGTGCTGGCCAGCCAGCTAGGGATGCACCATCAATTCGCACGAGCCATTCACTTTCAGGGTGGCGCTTACGGGCTCGCAGTATTGAGCCGATGGCCCATCTTAAGGCATCAAATCCATGCGCTACCCTATCGATTGGGACAGGAGCCACGTATTGCGCTGGAGACCTGGATTGAACCAGGTGAGGGGCATCCCAAGCTGCACGTAGTGAACGTGCACCTCTGTCATTTGAGTGATGAAACCCGCCAGGAGCAAGTGCAACGGGTGCTTCAGCTGGTTGATCATGCTGGGGCGACACCGACGCTGCTGGCAGGAGATTTCAATGCCAATCCAGGCAGCCTACCCATGGCCAAACTCTGGGAAAAGGGTTGGCAGGACGACCTGGCCCCCCATGCTGGGATTGATTATGTGCTGCGGGCCCCTGATTCAAAACTCAAACGCCTGGCTGCTATCATCCTCAAGGAGCCGATCGCCTCGGATCATTTGCCAGTTATGGTGACCTATGATTGGCCAGAAATAGATTGAAGCCCTCTTTTGAGGTCTTCCACAAAGCTACGCACATCTTCTGAGGTGGTATCCCAAGAGCACATCAGGCGGCAGCCTTTTTCTCCAATGAAGGCGTAGAACTTCCAACCCAGGTCATGCAAATACTTTATAAGCCCCTTGGGCATTTCCACGAAGACTGAGTTGGCCTGTCGTGGGAAGAGAATCTGGATCCCCTCCACTGGACTGAGCAATTCATGCATCAGGGCAGCCATCTTGTTGGCGTGAGCCGCGTGTTTGAGCCAGACTCCGTTTTTCAACATCCCCACCCATGGCGCGGAAAGGTAGCGCATCTTGGAAGCCAATTGCCCCGCTTGCTTGCAGCGGTAATCAAACTCATGCGCGAGCCGGCGGTTGAAAAAAACCACCGCATCCCCTACCGCAGAACCGTTCTTGGTGCCACCCAGACACAGTACATCCACCCCGGCCTGCCAGGTTAGGGCCTTGGGTGATGCACCCAATTGGGCCACGGCATTGGCAAATCGTGCGCCGTCCATGTGCATGGTTAAGCCCAGGTGCTTGGCACGGCAGCCCAGGGCTTCCAATTCATCCACACTATAGCAGGTGCCCATCTCAGTTGCCTGAGTGACACTGACGACCTTCGGTTTGGGGTAATGCACGTCGGTGCGTCGCTTGACCATGGCCTCCACCGCATCGGGTGAGATCTTACCTTCTGGGCCTTCGATCAATTGCACTTTGGTGCCATTGGAAAAGAATTCTGGAGCCCCGCATTCATCCCTTTCCACATGAGCAAAGTCGTGACAAAGGATGCTGTGGTAGGATTGGCACATCGCTGCCAGTGATAGGCTGTTGGCCGAAGTGCCGTTGAAAACAAAGAAAACCTCACAGTCGGTTTCAAACACCTCACGAATCTGATCGCAGGCTTTAACCGACCATGGGTCCTCACCGTATGCTGGCTGATGATCTCGATTGGCCTCCTCCAGGGCCTGCCAGGCTTCTGGGCAGACTCCAGCATAATTGTCACTGGCAAAATGGCGGCGGCGCTCCTTGGTCATGGTTTGTTTGAGCTCAATTGTGTGAGCCTGGTTGTTACGTTGCCAAGTACCATTGGCCCTGGCCAGTCGTAATTGCCTTATGGCGAGCAGCTGTTTTACCTGTTGCCCGAGGCAGGCTTTTTAGGCAGAGTGCACCATCATGTTCAAGCCCCTCACCATACTCTCATGTTCCCTTGCATTGCTGATGATTCCCTCCCTTCATGGGGCTGAAACGCCGAGCCATTCGGCGGTCACACCTGCACCCAGAGAGGGTGGGTGGGTCACCAGGCACGAGCAATTCAATCAAAACGTCAAAGCTCATCAGGGTGATATTGACCTTATTTTTGTTGGCGATTCCATCACTCAGGGTTGGGAGGGAGCCGGCAAGGCAGTATGGGAAAAATATTATGGGCATCGCAAGGCACTGAACCTTGGGATTGGTGGTGATCGCACTCAGCACGTGCTATGGCGCCTGGACCATGGCAATGTCGAGGGTATTTCTCCCAAGTTGGCTGTGGTGATGATTGGGACCAATAATTCTGGAGAGGATCGCAACACAGCCGATGAGATGGTTGATGGCATCACTGCGGTGGTCAACAAGCTCAAGTCGAAATTGCCTGAGACTAAAATCCTGCTCCTTGGGATTTTTCCCCGTGGAGAGCACTTTAATAATCAAAGGGGCAAAATCCTGCAGGTCAATCAAGCTATCCAGAAGTTGCAGGACTGGAAGCGTGTTCAATACATGGATATTGGGCATCGCTTCGTGGATCGATCTGGAAGCATCCCCAAGGCCATCATGCCTGACTTCTTACATTTCTCTACCGCAGGTTATGGTATTTGGGCTGCCGCTATGGAAAAGCGCATCGCCACCCTCCTCAAAGATCGCCCCGTTGAAATGACCCATGGTGATTTCAGCGGGGAATGGACCTTTTCCATTCAGGGACCCAATGGTGAAATGGTGGATTCACCCTTGACCATCAAACAGACAGGGGCGCGCATCCGTGGCTCCATGACCATGGGCCCTGACCGTTCTTTTGATCTGGAACATGGTGGCATCTTTGGGGATCAGATTGCCTTCACCGTGACGCGTGACCGACCCCAGGGCGGGCAGATGGTCTATGAACTCAAGGGAACCCTCAAGGACCAGCGCTTGGAAGGCAAGGTGACCGCCAAGATGGATGGTGAAACCACCACCATCGACTGGAGTGCCAAGCGCTGAAATCACCTGAGCAGGTGAGGAGCGTGTGACGCGGGAGGTCGACGAATCCATTTTGGTGGGTCATTGCGCCAACGCTTCAGATTTTGAGGGCTTGACTCTAGAGGCAAGCCCTCAATTCGTATTGCCTCACTCAAGGCGGCCAGCGAAGTAATCCAAGCGACGCTTCACCTCTTCGCGATCCTCAGGGTCATCCAGTTTGGACACATCGAAGCGCAGGGGATTCTCTGTCCGATCGTGGAATAGCACCGCGCTATTCAGGGTGATGAGTTTCACCGCGTGGCTAGCTCCTTCATTGAGGATTTCATAAAAGGTGGGTCTTGGGTCCCGCTTGTGGATCAGCCCCAGGAATTCGGCAGCGCGCAGCCTGACCAGGGGGTTGGCATCCTTGAGCAGAGCCTTGGCCTGAGGCAAAAAGGATTCGGCCTGTTCACCAAAAATACTACATGCCGTCAGCGCCCAGTAACGAAGCGTGTCATCTTCGGTGCGCAGAGCCCGCATGAGATTTGGTTTGGCATCCTCAAAGGATTCAAGGGCTAAATTGCAGAGGCGCAGATACTGGCGGATCTCTCGAGTATGGTTTTGACCATAGGCAATACCATCGTCCAGGGCGCTTTCGACCATGTGACTCTCTGGGTAGAAACTCAAGTCATTGATGCGTGTCAGTTTTTCATTGAGCCGCTCCCTCATGACCTTGAGTAGTGATGCATGGGCTGGATCGGATGCTAGGTTGTTGACTTCGTCTGGATCGGCTGCCAAATCAAAAAGCATTTCAGCTGGCTTGGGTGTGAAAAAAGCGCTTTGAGCTGAATTGAGGTTTCCTTCCTGAAAGAGTTGACGCCATTCCTGGTAGGCGAGCATGCGGTAGCGGTAGTTGTTTTGAAGGCTATCAGGATAGAAGGGTTGAAAGGATCGGATATACTTAATGGAACCCTTCCTTAGCGAACGCACCATTTCGTACTTTTCGTCAAAACGATCTGCGTAGCCAAAGGCCTCATCCCGAGACTCCAGTCGTGTTGGGGTGAAGAGCTCCCCAAGAAAGGGGTTGCCGTCCATGACATCCGGGATTTTCAGCCCAGCTAAGTGCAGGACCGAAGGGCCAAAATCAATGAAGCTGACAAAGGTTTGAGGTCGGGTGTTGACCTTGAGTGGTAGGCGAGATCGCCACGCTTCGGGAATGCGGATAACCAGCGGGACATGTAGCCCGGATTCATAGAGGTATCCCTTGCCTCTGGGAAGGACCCCACCGTGATCACCAAAATAGAAAATAAAAGTGTTTTCCAGTAGGCCATCCTCCTTGAGCTGTTTGACCAGTTTGCCAACCTGCTCATCCATCTGTTCGATGCGATCAAAATAGCGGGCCTTGGTGAATCGAAAAGTTGGGGTGTCGGGTTGATAGGGGGTGAGATGGATGTCAGCGGCGTCGGTCCGGTTGGGTTCCTGCGTCATGGCCGTTTCATCAAAATGCAGAGAACTTTCATGCGTGGTGGTAAAGGTCTGCATGTGAAAAAAGGGTGTTTGTGGCGTGGGGCGATGACGCCAGCTGGCCTGACGAGAAGAGGCGTCCCAAACACCCTCTCCTTCGATGACGTTGTAATCTTTTTTCTGGTTATTGGTGGTGTAATACCCGGCCTCTCGAAGCAAAGCTGGCCACATGCGAACGCCCTCGGGAAGGTGGGCCTGCTGGAGCTTGCGGTGGTACTGAAAACCTGCTCGAGGAGCCAGGATTCCAGTCATCAGGGTAGTCCGTGCCACCGAACAAACCGGAGCGTTGGAAAAGGCGTGATCAAACACCAAGCCTT
>JALRAZ010000504.1 GCA_023257935.1 Verrucomicrobiota bacterium | reverse complement strand
CCACGATTTTCCAAGTGCCAGAGAGTCAGGGAGCAGGCAATCACCAGGCTAGCCAAAAGCAGGCACCCCACCTGCCACGCACGCTTTAGCCAGCGTTTTCTGGGCCCCTTCTGAGGATGGTTTGTGGCTGAGGCTACAGTTCCCATGACAGCACTTGGCGGAGGATTTCCACGAATTGGGCAGAGAGCTTGCAGACCACCGGTCCAGTTTCCACATCGGTCCCCACATAGAAATCGCTCCCATCTGGACTGCGTCGCCCGATGAGAAGTTTGCGATCTGCTGACACCTGCTCACGCTGGAACTGAACATGAAGGCTCAACGGCTTGGATGCCTGATCGAGGCCAAAGGATGCGTATCGTTCATCTCCGTGTTCCACCCACTCGGTGACTGGCGGGTTGGCAAGCACCGTCAGGAATGTGGACCAGTCGCTGAGGTATTCGCTCTTGAGTGGCATGCCTTCCATCCCCCAGCCTGACTCAACAGACCGCTGGAGAGAGCGGCTAGCATGGTCTGAAGCAACGGCTACCTGACTCAGGTCGGTTTCGGGCACCTCCCACAGAAGGCGTCGGCGCAGTTGAACGGCGTGGTTGGGCAGGGATCGCAGGATGCTTGCTGGCAGTTCATAGAGTGTGGCTTCATCGGATCGTCGGACCAGGATGGAAGCGCCCACGGGTTGGCTGAAGGTAAGATCCAGTGATCGCAGGGTATTCTCTCCCTGTAAGGTGGCCAGGGTGCACTGGAAGGCTGGCTGCTGAAAAAGTGCCTCAACCTGGTTCGCAGGCAAGGCATCGTGGTAGGCCATGATCTGCAGGTTGACCAACTGCTGATGCATCTGCCCGACTAGTTCCTGATCGGTCGGCATGTTCTCTGGCTGGGTCAGCGACCAAGCCAAGGATTCGGGTAGGTAGGAAAGGGTAAAGCCCGGCTCACCTCCCACGCTGATCTGATTGCAGGCATAACCCGGTTCGATCAGGAATGGATCACGGAAAGCAGTGATGGGAAGGTTGAATTGTTGTTCGAAGAGATCCTCCCGCATGCGCATGACCGACTGACGCCTTTGGCTGGCTACGAATCGAAGGGCTGGATTATCTGGATCTGGAAAACCGAAGGAGACCGAGTCGATCACCTGCTCTCCCTGCTTGAGGGTGAATTGCATGACTGGATCTTCCAGCCCGAGCAAGAGGCGATCTTGGCTGGCTTCTTCGGACACAAAGGAGACAGCCTCCCAGTTGGGTAGGACCTTTTCCAACAAGGTTTCCAGGCGTATCTGGTTGGCTCGGACCCCGGCTAGTTCTGGCGGAGCCACGAGCTGCCAAGCATCCCCTTTTTGAGCCCTCTCCAATACGACCAGACCTTCGGCTTGCAACCATTCCAATCGCTGAACAGTGCCTGATGGCACGGGAAGGATGCGTGGATCTCGCCAGGCATTGAAATCTGTTTGCATCCGATCGAGCCAGTCTGCAGACACCACCCACGCCTCGGATTCTCCATTCAGGCGCAAGTAAACCTTATTGCCGATGCTTTCTCGCTGTCCCACCTCCACCAGGCTCTCCTGATCCTCATTCCCAAAGCGAAGGCTCAAGGAGGGTGATTCCAGACCAAAGGCCTGCCAGCCCCCCTGCTCCTTGATGGTTTCTGCGCTGAGAATTGTTTCCCGCTTCAATCCCGAAAAAGTATCGATCAGGCTTTGGATGCGAGTTGGATGTGCCAGGTCCTCAACTGGCTGCTTGAGCTCCCATTCCCCGGAATCATGACCAAACACCCATTGCTCGGAGGCTTGCTTGATGATCAGATGGTTCCAGCGCCCTGCCATGGAAGCCGGTAGCACGGTCGATTGACTCAACTCATTTTGATCTGGGTGATGGCGAGGACCCTCCAGCCACCAAACCATGGCGCACAGTAGGAGGGCTATCAGCCAGAGGCCTATGGTTTGCTTGCGGATCATGAGACTTGGGGTGGCTTGGCGTCGGATCTAGGGCTTCTAATACCTTCGGCGAAGCCAGATGAGAAAGCCAATGGCAAAAACACCAACTGGCAGTACCAGCAGTAACATCCACTGAAGCTGTTTCAAGGTTTGTTGGGGAATATCCATCTGAAACTCCCTGAGTGGGCTGGGTCCGAGCCCACCCATCATGGTGTCGCGCTCCAGCAACCAATTCAGTGAAAGGGTGGCGAAATCACGATTGCCTCCTTTGGGCAGATGCAGGTTGTTCCAGCTTTGAGAATCTCCCGATACCACCAGTCTGGAAGGGATTCTCTCCAGGCCACTCTTTTCCGAAGGGATGGCTTCCAGAGCTGCAGCGAGCGATATTTGTCCGCGTCTGTCGATCTGAGGATTGTGAAAGAAAGCACCTCTGACGAACTCTGATTGGGTCACCCCATTGGTGGTGGTGAAAGCCAGGGAAAGCGCTTCAATGTCATAATCCTCCATGGGGCGATTGATGGGGGTGATGGAACGTGGCAAGGAGAGAACCAGAGGGGTGCGGGTTCCAAGAAGTGGGTTCATGATCGGATGAGGGGCCAGCTGACCCACCAGCAGTTCGCTCCCCGAATAATGGGTGACATCATCCACCACATTTTGACCTACAGCCAAGCGCCAGGAGCGCAGCCAATCCTCCAGACCTGTTAAGATTCCAAAGGCCTTGAAGTGAAAAGCGATCAACACACGACCGCCATGAGACAAGTAGGTCTGGAGATGGTTCAATTCCTCGGGGCTCCAGGGCTGTTGCCCTCCAGCGACCACCACCGCAGCGGCGTCCTCTGGAATGGATTCCTGCTCACGGAGTAGGAGCGGACGCACTTCCAAATGCCGAGCTTGCAGCCATTCCTTGAGAGCAAGGTAACCATCGAGGGCTTCACTTTCCAGGTCATGTTCTCCGTGCCCTTGAGTGAAGTACACGACCAATGGACGAGCCTCGGTGAGGTTCATCATAGCGGAGGTGAAGAGCATTTCCCCTTTGAAACCCATAGCCTTCATCACCATGGTTCCCTCCTCTTGCCTCAGACTGTAGTCAGTCAGTTCCTTAACCGAGACCATGCGATATCGCTCACCAGAGGTAAAAAGCAGACACTCCTCTGCAAGCTCTTCACGCAATTGATACTGGGTCTGTATCTGTTGGGCTTTGGTGCGTTCACGCAGGTAGTCCACCACCTCGACCTGAATAAGTTGATTGGCCTGACGATACTCGTTGAGCAATCCCATGATGCGAGCCAGAGGGGTATCCTTTTCCTCTGGCTGATGAAAGACAATCACCCGAATGGGCTGCTTGAGGGTTCTGACCCAGTTTTCGCTCATGGGTGAAAGGGTGATGGTCGGATCCTCATGCAGCACCCACCGCCATGGATGCCTGATGGCAAGCAGGTTCACACAGATGCCAATCACCAGCAGAGCCAGCGCTGCCAGGACCAGATCCAACCAGAAAGCAGTGCCGTCGCGCAGGCGTCGGCGCGATGGGTGAGGTGAGGTAGGTGGGGAGGTAGGCATGACTGTGTTATTTACGGCTCTCCACCCATCGCCAAGTCAGGAAGAGGCAAAAAGTGATGGTGCAAAGATAAAAGGCGAGATGACTCCCATCCAGGATGCCTCGCACAAAGTCACTCATGTGATTGAACAGACTCAGGTGTTCAAAAAGCGTGGCCTGCCACCCTGACTGATCGGGCAGGAGATGAATGACGAAGCTTAGCATGAACAAGGCCGTCTCCAGTGTCAGTGCCATCATCGCGGCAATGAGCTGGCTTTGAGTCAGGACCGATGCCAGGCATCCGATAGCTAGAAAGAGGCCCCCGACAAGCAGCACCCCTAGGGCCGTGCCGAAAACGATGCCCCCATCCAGGTAGCCTGGGTCACTGAAGAACTGACC
>JALRAZ010000269.1 GCA_023257935.1 Verrucomicrobiota bacterium | reverse complement strand
GTCAGGGTTGCACTCTCCAGATCCGTCAGCAATCAACTCGATGAGGGCTCACTGCTTGAACGCATCGGCAGCATCGCCCATGAGCCGCTTCACCAGGAAGGTGACAGCCTGCTCAAGACGATTGGTATCAAAATGTTCCTGGATGGAGGGATGCTCACCGGGAGTGCTTTGTTGCGAAGACCATGGGGAGTCAGTGCCATGTATGGGATTGATGATCCCAGTTATCGAGGGATCCGATTCATCTCAGATGACACCCTTCGCGCAGCGATCGGTGAAGCGGTGCGAGGAGGCTTGCAATTCACCGCCCATAGCGTGGGCGATGGGGCGGTCCATGCCCTGATCGATGCCTATGAAGCGGTCAATCGCTCTCAACCCATCCAGGCGACTCGACCCAACATCACCCACTGCAACTTCATGTCGCAGGAAGCCATCCATCGCATGGCATCACTGGGCATCTCGGCGGATGTGCAGCCAGCCTGGCTCTACCTGGATAGTCGTACCCTCAGTCGCCAGTTTTCCTACCACCGCATGAAATATTTTCAGCCCTTGAGGTCCCTTTTCGAAGCCGGGGTACTCGCTGGTGGAGGGAGTGATCACATGCAAAAAATAGGCAGCCTGCGCTCCATCAACCCCTACCACCCCTTTCTGGGTATGTGGGTCAGTATCGCGCGGCAACCGCTGGACTACGCCGGGCGCATGCACGCCGAGCAGGGACTGACTCGCATGCAGGCCATAGCCCTCTACACCATCAACAATGCCAGGCTGATGTTCCTAGAGTCAGAGACGGGATCTCTGGAGGTAGGCAAGCGAGCCGATGTGATTGAACTGGACCGTGATTTGCTGACATGCCCAGAACAGGCCATCGCCGAGACCAAAGTGATGCGAACCCATTTAGACGGCCGCCTGGTGTATGCAAGTCCCTGAACCCCAGACTTTCAGCCGGGCATCGACACCCCTTGCATTCAGCTCCCTCTCCAAACTAGGATGCCCTGCATGAGGCAGCCAAACACCCCCAAGCGACTGAAACCATTCCTCCTCTCCTGCCTGATCTTGGCAGCAGCATTCACCTTGCAGGCCGGAACCTTCAAGGTGATCCTCGATCCCTGCGACGATGGTTCAATCACCCTCTCACCAGCCCTGCCTGAGGACGGTATGGTGGAAGCTGGCACAGTCCTGAAAGTAACCACCCATCCCAGTCCAGGGAAGGTGTTGGATGCGGGTTATTATTCCATCCCTGGACGATGGGGCGCGATGTATCACGAGAGCATGAAGGCTGTTTTCGAGGTCGTCATCGATCAGGAGAAACATTTGGGAGCCTCTTTCATCGCGGCAGAAGAAGTGGCTCACCTGGAAGTCCTTCACGACATCGTCTACGCCCAACCAGGCGTCAAGCCCCTCAAGTATGACGTCTACACTCCGAAGGGGGCCAAAAACTTGCCCATCATTGTGATCATTCACGGTGGAGGTTGGGTCACCAACGATGAAAACATCATGCGAGGGCTGGCACGTGAGTTGACCCGAGGCGGGCAGTTTGTCGCCTGCAGCATCGATTATCGCTGGGCAGGCAAAGCCGATGGAGACACCCACTCCAATACCATGGCCAACCTGATCGAGGATGTTTATGGAGCCATCGCTCACATCATGGAACGCGCCCAATCCTATGGCGGGGATGCCACCCGCATTGGCCTGACGGGCGACAGTGCCGGAGGACATCTTTCGGCGGCAACCTCATTGATGGTAGACAAAATAGGGGACGGTGGCTTCGGTCAACAATCAGGGATTTTCCAATTCAAACCTACCTACCTGCCTGAAGGTAAGACACCCGAGGCGATCAGAGACCAGATGCTTGGAGCTATCCGTGCGGCTGCACCGAGCTATGGGGTCTTTGGGGGCGAATGGTTGCGTCATTATTCCGAGGATCCCAAAGCCGATACCTCATGGAGTCAGGCCATTGCGCCCATCCACCATATTCCTCAGGCTACCACTCGCTCCGTGCCCCAATACCTATGCCGAGGCACCAAGGATGGTCTGATCCAGGATGCCATGGTCAGCAGCTTTGCCCAGGCACTGGTCGAAGCAGGTCAACGCGTGCAGTATGTGCAGGTGGGCGGAGCCGGTCATGCCTTCTTTGATTGGAAGCCCAACCCTGCAACCAAGGAAACCTTCCATCGCTATGGCGTTTACTATGCTGCGGAAATGAAGGCCTTCTTTGCCTCCATCATGCATTAACAAGCAGGGGCAGCCAAGGGGTATGGCATGCATCATGAGCCCCCCAGATTCGTTTGAATCATCGACGCTGACCGGCCCGCAGACTCCATGTTTGCAAGAACAACCTGACCTCATCCCCCTGTCATCATGTGGGGTCGGGTCGGGAAGAGAGCAGGCTGGACTCGAACCGCTCGAAGTCTTCCTTGCGCTCGGCCAGCAGGATCAGTTGATCGCCTGAACGAAGCATGACTTGTTTATCAGGATTGAGATAGTGCGCCCCCTCATGAACCA
>JALRAZ010000471.1 GCA_023257935.1 Verrucomicrobiota bacterium | reverse complement strand
CGCAGAATGACCTGATCCCTGGCTTGCTCGAGCACACAGATCCCATCGGGTCGACGATCACCCCACGCCAAGTCGATGCCGATGTAGTAGCTCCTTGGCATGCGGAACGGTTCGAGTTGGACGATTAATATTTTTAGCCCTTTGGAGCCGTATGCTTGACGGCCACCAATTTTTTCAAGGCACCCAGTGCAGTCCTCATGAGCGGGAACTCAGCATAAACCCCAGTGGATGCATCCCAGTAGTCCCGCTGCCAGCAGACCTTGCTGGTTGGCCCGAGCTCGATCTCACTGACCCCATCCAAAGATCTAGGTTTTCCTCGGAATGTATAGGCCATGTGCCAACTGATGAAGTGACGCTTGCCACCGAGGGCATGATGCTTGATCTCAATCCTTATCTGCTTGAGTTGCTTGAACAAGTCTTCAAATAGAGCGCGAAGCTCAGGGATGTTGCTTGCTTGATTGATTGGATCCTCGAAGGATAGTTCTCTTTCGTAGACATCCTCAAGCGTTTGGCACCTTTCAAGGCTTAAGGATTCCATGAAAGCCATGAATTTTAGGAGGCCTTGGGGCGACTGGGTGACATCCATGGTTTGAATATTCCCCGACATGTCATGAAGTCAAAAATCTTTCTCCTTCCTCATCCTTGTGTCCCTGGGTTGGTTTAAAACAAGCTCCCAGTAGCATGATCTAATACTCGCTTGTTTTCATCGATATGGAAGATATCATAGGAAGCGCTCACGTTGGTCACCTGGTCTAATCCAGTGAGCGATTGGCACGCATGGAGCGTTTTCAGCTAATGCTTCTTGGGCCTTGAATCCATAATGCCTTTGCGTGGTCATTCAGTTACATGGGTTGGATGAGCCCGTTCAATTTGACCGGTTCTTGCAGACGCAACCGGCAGGTCAATCCTGTCACCGGGGGGAAAATGTTGTTTGCAGGGGCCGGTCTTGCTTTTTTGGCGTCAAGGCTCCCCACCATTTACCGGGGTGCAAAGGATGGGGTCCGTCCTTCCCTAACCAATCAATGAGTGTAGGACCTCCCCGCCGATATCAGTCAATTTTCGGATGCGCCCAGCGTGTTGAAATGTGAGCCGTTCATCTTCCAGTCCCATAAGACGAAGGATGGTGGCATGCACATCTCGGATGTGAATGGGCTGATCGACTGACCGAAGGCTGAAGTCATCGGTTTGGCCTGCGGTGGCCCCTGCTTTGACCTTGCCTCCGGCCATCCACATGCAAAGCCCATAGGAATTGTGTTCTCTGCCGGGCGTTTTGGGCATGGTGGCACTATTGACAAAAGGGGTGCGTCCCATTTCCGATGCCCAGACAACGAGGGTATCTTCCAGTAAGCCGCGTTGGTGTAAATCTTCTAACAAGGCTGCGACCGGACGATCCACTTCTTGGCTGTGCTTGCGCATGCCAGCCTCGACGTTATTGTGATCATCCCAGCTGTGGCTGCCGATCTGAACCCCGTGAACCAACAGGGTGAAGCGGACGCCCCGTTCCACCATGCGTCGGGCCAGTAGACACTGCCTTCCAAAGCCTCGGGTTTCATCTTGGTCCAG
>JALRAZ010000460.1 GCA_023257935.1 Verrucomicrobiota bacterium | reverse complement strand
TTTTTTCACTGCTTCGTAGGATGCATCGTTGGCTGACTCGTCACTCATCATTTCCTGGATACGGTCAGACCCGAGGTTTGAG
Organism: Verrucomicrobiota bacterium; assembly: GCA_023257935.1. Classification (GTDB taxonomy): domain Bacteria; phylum Verrucomicrobiota; class Verrucomicrobiia; order Limisphaerales; family AAA164-E04; genus UBA7971. The sequence goes on along the minus strand of JALRAZ010000460.1, from coordinate 30,736 downwards.
GTCATGACAATGACGGTATTCCTGAAATCAACCGTACGGCCATGTCCGTCAGTCAGGCGGCCATCATCCAGCACCTGCAGCAGAATATTGAACACATCCGGATGGGCTTTTTCAATTTCATCGAATAGCAATACCGAATAAGGCCTGCGACGCACCATCTCAGTTAACTGGCCACCTTCCTCAAAGCCCACATAACCAGGCGGTGCGCCAATTAAACGAGCCACGGCATGCTTTTCCATGTATTCAGTCATATCGATGCGAACCATCGACGATTCGTCATCAAACAGGAAATGGGCCAGTGCTCGCGCCATTTCAGTCTTCCCGACCCCGGTGGGCCCCAAGAAAATGAAGGATCCCACCGGTCGGTTGGGATCTTGCAGGCCACTGCGAGCACGTCGAACCGCATTGCTCACTGCTTGGATTGCCTTGTCCTGCCCGACCACTCGTTGGTGCAGCCTGGATTCCATGCTCAGCAACTTTTCACGCTCACTTTCAAGCATGCGCTGAACAGGTACCCCGGTCCAGGAAGCCACAACCTGAGCTATGTCCTCATCACTCACCTCCTCGTTGAGAAGACGCTCTTGATCCGGCTCCTGCTTCATCGTCTGCTGAGCTTGCTCAATCTTTTTTTCCAGGTCCGGGATAGTGCCATATTTGATTTGTGCTGCCGCATTAAGATCCCCTTCCCGCTCAGCTTTTTCCATGGAAAAGCGTGCCGCCTCAAGCTGGCCGTGCAAATCAGATGACTTGGAAATCGCCTCTTTCTCCTGCAGCCACTTAGCCTTCATTTCGCCACAGGATTCGCGCAAGTCAGCCAGTTCCTTTTCAAGCCGGGCCAGTCTCTCTCGAGATGCCTCATCACGCTCTTTCTTGAGGGCGGTTTGTTCGATCTGAAGCTGCATGATTTGGCGCTCCTGTTGATCAATCTCCGTTGGCATGGAGTCGAGTTCAATCCTCAATCGGGAAGCCGCTTCATCCATCAAATCGACTGCCTTGTCGGGAAGGAAGCGATCGGCGATGTAGCGATCTGAAAGCACCGCCGCCGCCACCAAAGCTGTATCCTGAATGCGAATGCCATGATGGCTTTCATAGCGCTCCTTGAGTCCGCGGAGGATGGCAATCGTGGCCTCCACGGTGGGTTCAAGAACCGATACAGGCTGAAAGCGCCTTTCAAGGGCAGGATCCTTCTCGATATACTTGCGATACTCATCCAGAGTGGTTGCCCCAATGCATCGCAATTCACCTCGAGCCAACTGCGGCTTGAGCATGTTGGCGGCATCAGCTGAACCCTCGGTCTTGCCAGCCCCAACGATCGTATGCAGCTCATCGATAAAGAGGATAATCCTCCCATCACTCTCAGTGACTTCTTTTAAAAAGGCCTTGAGTCGATCCTCAAATTCGCCGCGATATTTGGCTCCTGCAATCATGGCGCCAAGGTCCATGGAGATCAGTTGCTTGTTCTTGATCGAATCGGGCACATCGCCACTGATGATTCGGCGGGCCAGACCTTCTACAATGGCTGTTTTGCCCACACCCGGCTCACCTATGAGCACCGGGTTGTTTTTGGTGCGACGAGAGAGCACTTGCATGACTCGACGGATTTCCTCATCTCGCCCTATCACAGGATCAATCTTCCCCGCCCTGGCCAAAGCGGTCAGATCCTTGCCATATTTTTCAAGGGCCTGGAATTTGTCTTCCGGGTGCTGATCGGTTACCCGTTGGGATCCTCGCAAGCCCATGAGCGCCTGCAGAACCTTGTCCCGCTGAAGCCCGCAATCGGCAAAAAGTTTCTGCAATGTGTCATTGCCTTTTGAGAGAAGGCCCAACAGAAGATGCTCGGTGCTGACATAATCATCGGTAAGTTGCTTGGCTTCCTCATGGGCTTGCTGGAGGGATGCTGAAAGACTCCGACTGGAATATAGGTCATCCACACCCTTGACCATAGGACGTTTAGTCAAAGCCTCCTCCAGAGCAGCCTTGATTCGCTTAGGTTCGACACCCAATTGCTTGATGACAGGCACCACCAATCCCTCCGGTTGATTCATCAAGGACCACAGCAAATGTTCTCCATCCATTTCCTGATGCTGCCTTGATCGTGCGGCCTCCTGCATGCCGTTCAAAGCCTCCTGCGCTTTGATAGTCAATTTATCCAGTTGCATATCTTTTTCCTTTCTCCTTGGGATGACACCCTAGTCTGGGGACGAATCCGAGGTAGACCCGCATCCTATAGGATAGAAAATAAAGGGATGGGATCAATCAAGATTTTGCTATACGCCAAAACCAAAACGACCAAACAATAGCCTTAAGTAGCTGAATACGAACATTTTTCGCCTGGGCAAGCAGGCCGAGAAAAAATAACCTCCATAAAAATATTCGGTCATGAGGCGACACCGATAAGCGGTGAATCGGGGATCAGGCGCATCGCCATGGGATACCTTCAAGAACACGAACCGGGACACATCCTTGGATGAAGGAGCCATAGCGCGTCTTGATGCACCCTCAAAATAGCAACCGAGGTTCAGCCCGGTGGATCAAGCCTCCACGTTGCCAGGACTGACCTCATCGGGCGCATGGTCCTGGATGAAATAGCTTAAATTCTCAAGTTCAATAGCCAGGTTGACATTATTCACTGTCACCCCATCGGGTGCATGCAGCACCATCGGAGCAAAATTGAGGATGCCGGTGACCCCTGCCTCAATGAGAACATTGGCTGTGGACTGTGCAGCCTCTGCTGGAACGCATAGAATAGCCATTTTAACTTGGTGATCTGCCACGATCGATTGCAATGCATCCATGGAACGAACAGGGATACCTTGGCGTAGTGTTCCATCAGCCACCTTGGGATCAGCATCAAATGCCGACACAATCTCAAACCCTTCCCTCTCGAATCCACGGTAGGAGATCAAAGCCTTACCAAGGTTACCCACCCCAACCAATACAACGGGTTGCAGGTTATTGGTGCCCAGCACCTCTGATATCATATCAGTCAGTTGGTTGACATCATAACCCAGGCCACGGGTTCCGAATTGACCAAAGTAGGTGAGATCCTTCCGCAATTGCGTCGGCTTGACCCCTGCAGCCCCAGAGAGGGCTTGACTGGAAACCGTCTCCAGACCATTGGCTTTGAGTCGCATCAAACAGCGCATGTAAACCGATAGCCGGTAGACAGCTTGACGTGGAATCTCTCCTTTAGTGGGTTTTTTCACTTTGTCACTTTGTTTGATCGTATCCTCAGTGAACCGCTTCCTGCTGCCGCGAGGGAACCTCTCAATCCAGCGTAACCCAACGCGACTCTCGCGCAGAAAGAACAGCCGCGTCCATCACCTGCAGGGCGCGCGCACCATCCCAAAAAGATGGAACGCAATCTCGCTGCTGACGGATGGCATCCAAAAACTCAAAGGCCTGATCATACCTGAAGGTTACCAGGGGATCGCCTTGGTTTGGATCGCGCGGAGAACCCGGCCAAGTCCAGAAAGACTCAGGAATCTGAATGGTCTCAAGCCCTTCGCCTCCGGGACGCCCGAGTTGCAGTTGGTTCCAGTGCCCCGTGAGAAACACCACTGAGCCGGCGCTGCCGTTGATTTCGAGGTAATCCTGGCTTTTCCAACTCTCATTTCGGCCTGTAGCCAACTTACTACTCTCCAGCACCCCGGTCGCTCCGTTCGTGAAATCAGCCAGAATGGCGGACCAGTCATCCAGGTCTGAAGCATGCCCCTGACGATCGGCTACAAAGCGCTTAAGGTGAGCACAAAGACGAGTCATGGGACCATAAAGTAGGTGCGCAAAATCAATTCGATGCGATAGCATATCACCTAGCTCGCCCGTGCCTGCCAGCCCCGATTCCTGACGCCACCCCAGATCGCGACTACCCCAATCCTGAAGCCTGCAGCATCGGAAATGATACGGATCACCCAGGAAACCGTCTCGAACCAGATGACTGAGATAACGCATAGCCGGGACAAATCGATAGGTAAATGCAGTCATGTGTCTGACCCCCGCCGCATCCGCAGCCTCAGCCATTTGGCTGGCTTCACCATAGCTCATGGCGATGGGCTTTTCACAAAGCACATGTTTGCCTGCCTTGATGGCTGCATGAGCAATAGGGCCATGGTAAAGGTTGGGGGTAGCAATAATGACCGCATCCACATCCTCTCGCTCGACGATCTCATGGTAATCGGTCGAAGTCACCGTCACGCCGGTCTGGCTGCGCGCTTGCTCGAGGGTCGAAGCGTTGGCATCGCACAGGGCAGTCACTTTGGCTTCACCACACATGGCGATCCCTGGAATGTGATTCTGTAACGTGATCCCCCCACAACCCACAATGGCAATTCGTATGTCGCTCATAGGCAATAAACCAAGAACCTAGCAGGGCGACGCAGGCAAAACAACCGCATTCACTCTGTGATCCCGTTCCTGATTCAAGGGTGATCGCTACGACAGCAAAAGGCAACGTGCGTCCACCCACCTGCCAACAAAGCGAGTGACCCCAGTGTAGCGCTCTAGTTAACGATCCTCACAGAACCCTTGATGACTGGATTCATGGACCCACTTTTTAGATCGAAACAGATCGTACCAGATCGAGCCAAAATGTATTGATGGATTTGAGTCTTTTATTTCAGCCGGAAGTTTCTACCTTAGTAGAGTGACCCAGGCGCTAAGATACCTCGCGGTGGTGATGTGGCTTCCCCTGATGGCTCAAGCCAGCGACCTAAGCCCCATTCAGGGATTCCTGGAGCAGCACTGTATCGGTTGCCATGGGAAAGACGGAAAAACCAAGGGTGATACCAATCTCATGGGCTGGCTGAGCCCCAAAGCCCCCTCTTCTGAACAATTTTATCAGCTCCAGAGCATCCTCGATGTGCTCGCCTTTGGGGAAATGCCACCTGAGGAAGTTGAGCCCCCTCCCTCCGATTTGCTCAAGGCCATCCAGCAGGAATTCAAGGCGCTTCAGCGACATCGGCAGCCGCCTCATCACCAACCACTCATTGAAGCAGACGAGACTCTCCGCAGACTCAACCGTTTTCAATACAACACTGCCGTGGTTGATTTGCTGGATCTCAAGGGTGAGGTTTTTTCGCTGCCTGAGCGCATCCTGCGTGACCATAGTGAGTATTTCCAACCAGCCACCGGAAAAATGCCCGATACGGTCAAGGTTGGTTGTCGGCCACTTGGAAAATCTCAAATGATCGAAACAAGGCTGGGTGGTGTCGCGCCTTTCCCCCAGGATCTTAGAGCTGAACACGGATTTGATACCCAGGGAGACCACCTTTCGATGTCGCCCCTACTCATGGAAGCCTTCATGAACTTAGCCCAGTCCATTGTCAGCAGCCCAGATTTCAACCAGGAGCGTGTCGGCAAGTGGCCCATTTATTTCGCTCCCCCTGAGCACCCCGAGCCAGATCCTTCGGTTGTGGCGAGGAGAATGGATCGACTCTTGCAGCATGCCTTCAGAGGTAATCTTGATGAAGCAACCCGCAACCGCTATCGAGGCTACGTCATGAAACTGTGGGAGTCTGGCCAAAGCCTCACCTCGAGTATGAAGGCCGGGCTGGCTGCAGTCCTGTCTTCACCAAGATTCCTTTACCTCTACCATGACAACCCTTCGAGCCATCACAATCAAGGGGAGCCAATCGCACCGTTGGAGCTAGCCACTCGGCTTTCTTTTTTTCTGTGGGGGAGTTTGCCTGATGAACCATTGATCGAGGCGGCCATGAGGGGAGAGCTTGGATCGGATGAAGGGTTGACCCGCCAATTTGATCGCATGATGAAAGACAGGAAACTCAAACGGTTTTGTGATAGTTTTCCTGCACAGTGGCTCCAACTCGATCGCATCATTTCTTCAGCTCCCAATCGAGAAGTCTTTCCAGATTTTTATTACCTAAAATACCGCGATAGCATGCACATGGTGCTGGAGCCTCTGTTGCTCTTTGAAAGCGTACTGGTTGAAAACCTTTCCATCAGCCAATTCATCCAATCTGACTTCACCTATCGTTCCAAGCTGCTTCAGGAGGCTTACGGGGAGCTTGGTATTGGGGAAAAGCCCATTAAGGGGAACCAGGAAGTCACCGTCCTGACCTTTGATAGGTATCCGGTCAATGATCCAAGAATAGGAGGTCTGATCACCAACGCTGCGGTGATGACCATGACCTCAGGCCCAGATCACACCAAGCCAATCACTCGCGGTTCCTGGCTAGCAGCAGTCTTTTTTAACCGCCCACCCAAGCCACCACCTGCCGATGTACCTCCCTTGACTGAAAGTCAGGCGGCTGAGGGCGCTCCAGCCACTATCCGCGAACGACTCAGGGCCCATCGAGAGCAGGCACAATGTCGAGGATGCCATGAAAAAATTGATCCCTATGGTTTTGCTCTGGAAAACTACAGTCCTATCGGGACCTGGCGTGAACGGGATGAGCAGGGACTTCCCATTGATGTGAGTGGCACCCTCTTTGGCAAAGATACTTTCCAGGACATTCAGGGTTTCAAATCATCAATGATGCAACATCGTGAACGGCTGGCTCAGGCGCTATGCGCCCAGTTACTGAGCTTCGCACTCGGCCGCTCGCTCGTGCCCGAAGATCATCCAGCAGTGGCGAGCATGGTAGCAAACACCGCAGCGAAGGACTTTCCCCTACAATCGCTCTTGCTTGAGGTGATTCTGAGTGAACCTTTCCGCTCCAAGAGCGCCTACATCAAAACCAAAACACCATGATCACAAGTCGACGACATTTTCTAAAAGGGCTTGGAGGTGCTTGCCTGGCTCTACCCTTGCTGGAAAGTCTTGCTGGAGCACAACAGACCGTCCCCACCCGCATGGCACATTTCTATGTCCCCATCGGAGTCGTGCGTCGGGGGTTTTTCCCTGGAGAGGAAAACGACATCATTCCCGAAGGAAACTTGGGCAATCTCATGCATTCCTTGGGAAAGCAGAGTCCCTATTTCAGTGCAGCCAAACTAGAGGATCTGACCCCAACCCTTGAACCCCTCGAATCGGTCAAGGACAAGGTAACGCTGATCACCGGCATGGATAGGACCTTCCAAGATGGGACTGATGTGCATGCTCAATGTGCCTGCTGTTATCTCAGCAGCGCCGCGCCGTATTCAATCGGTGAATCGGCGTGGCCACTTGATCGCACACTGGATCACATTGTGGCCGATGAAGTCGGCAGAAAAACCCCATTTCGCACTTTGGAGTTTGGATGCAACCCCCACCAGGACAACAAGGAGTCGATCTATTTTGATAATATTTCCTGGTATGGCACTGGTCACCTGGCGCCCTCCATACGTCACCCTGCCACCATGTATCGCAGGCTGTTTTCCGACCAGCTATCTCATCGATTTAATGAGGTGACCGACCTGGTGCTGGAAGACGCTCGAGCCATGAAGAAGCAGCTAGGTCGGGCCGATCAGGTCAAATTCGAGGAGTATTTTGAATCCATTCGGATGATTGAGCAACAAATGACACGCCTGGAATCCATGCGATCCACCTTGGCCTTGGGCGACTTGACCGAACCCCCTGAAGCCTACATGCCAAGAGGCGCTTTCATACGCCTGATGGGAGACTTGATGGTGGTTGCGCTCCAGACTGGGCTGACTCATGTGGCAACCTTCATGGTAGGGCCTGAGCGTTGGGACACCCCAACCATGTTTGATGGCCTCTTTGACAAACCAAGGAGCCACCATGGGATGTCTCATGATCAGACTCGGCAAATCGATGATTTGCTGAAGGTAGACCGTTTCCATATGGAGCAGTTTGCCTACCTGGTCCAAAAGATGGATCAGATCAAGGAGCATGATGGCAGCTCATTGCTTGATCACACCCTCTTTACCTATGGATCAGGGCTCGGAGATGGTTCAACCCACCAGTATAACGATCTTCCCATCGTGGTGGCTGGAAGCGGAGGCGGTCGCATGAGAACCGGCTTGCACGTGCATCTTCCCGAAGGCACGCCCTTGGCAAACCTGTGGTTGACTCAAGCCAGAGCCATGGGACTGAAGATCGATCGGTTTGCCGACAGTCAAGGGGAGATTGGGTCCATCCTAACAGGCTAGAGCTCTGCCCTGGCCGCCCCGGAACGTTGCCTGCTATCACGACAAATACCCCGAGTTGCCTGACCAATGAATGCCAGCACCTGTTGGCATGCCGCCGAACTGAACAGCTCCTGCCCCTGAAGCGAGGCCTCGCTGATCGTCAGGCCGCTTGAAAACAAATGATGGTAGAGGCGCCGCAGCTCGGTCCGATCCTCTGGCCCCATGCCTGCACGCCGAAGACCGATTGTATTGAGACCACACACCGTATTGATACCGCTGGCGGTCATGAAGGGCGGCAAATCCTTACTGATTCCCGCACCACCCTGCATCATGGCAAGACTGCCAATCCTGACGAATTGATGTACCAAGCAATGCCCTGAGATGAAAGTACCATCCTCGACAAGCACGTGCCCTCCGAGTAGAGCCCCGTTGGCCAGGATGTTTCGATTCCCCAACCGGCAGTTATGCCCTACATGGCAGTGAGCCATCAGGAAGTTCCCCTCGCCAAGCACCGTATCCTCATCCAACGAATTGGATCGGTGGATGGTCACATGCTCTCGAATGATATTGTGCGCTCCCAATCGGCACCGTGTGGGCGAACCATCATACTTCGCATCTTGGGGAGCATCGCCAATCACAGACCCAGCGTGAAACTGACAGTGGGGACCCACATGCAAATCGCCTGTCAGATGGACGTGGGGTCCGACCACACAGCCCTCTTCCAGCACGACCATTGCATCAATCACCGCGTAGGCAGCAACCTGAACCGTAGGGTGGAGCTTGGCTCCCGGAGCCACAATGGCCGTTGGGTGAATCAACATGGCTCAATGGTAGAAATATCCTAGCTCACGTAAAGAAACGAAATCAGGGCTAGCCTGGCCATCAGGTCTGCCAAGGATGATATGGTCAAGGAAATTGATTTTCAAAAACCTACCAGCTCGAATGAGTTCCCGAGTCAGCCGCACATCGGCTTCAGATGGGCTTGGATCGCCTGAAGGATGATTATGCACCAGGACCACAGCTGCTGCCCGATGCAGCAAAGCGTGGCGAAAAACCTCTCTTGGATGTGCCAGGACAGCATCCAGGATGCCACGGGTCACCTCCTCCATCCGTATGAGCTGATGTCGCGTGTTGAGGAACAATGCATACAGGCATTCCACCTCTTCAAGTCGAACACGCTCTCGAAGGTATCGAGCGATTTCGGCGGGTCGATTGAGATCCCATTTTGTGGATGGGATCTCGTCCATCATCCTGCTCGCAAGCGAAAAGGCTGCTTTGATAATCATGGACTTTTCCGGGCCGATACCCGGGGTCTTGCATAGGGTTGCCAGATCAGCCCGAGCCAAGGCATTGAGCGATCCGTGAGTTTCCAGAAGTCTCTCGGCGATCAATTTAACAGGATAGCCCTTCACCCCGCTTCCAAGCAAGATGCTCAGAATCTCTGCGTGGTTCAGTGAGGAGGCGCCGAGCCGCCGCATCCTCTCTCTGGGCAACTCATGGCGTAGGTGGGTCGGAGGCTTGCTTGATGGGTGCATCCCTCGTATTGACTCATATTCATGAGCCAGGTGACAGAGGGCTCCATGGTCCAAGGGGCCAGTCATGCCGATTGATATGTCGCGTAAGCGAAACTCCAATCGCCCTGGGGCATCCAAAAGTCAGTTCAGCAGCTCGCTGACTGGCCATTGAGAGGTATCGGTTCTCGATGCTTTCATGATCTCACGCATTTGCTGCACCACATCAGGGTTTTGCGACGCCAGGTCGTCCACTTCACCCGGATCCTGGAGCAAGTTGTAAAGCTCGATTTTGGCGTCTTGCGCTGGTCTGATTCCCTTCCAATGGCCCATTCGAACCGCCTGTTCAAAACCTTTGCGATGGGTTTCCCAATAAAGTGGCTGGCGCGGAATCAATGGCCCATCTCGCATCACAGGCACGAGGGAAATCCCATCAAGCCCATCGGGAACTGATACCCCCGACAGAGCACCCAGAGTGGGTAGCAGATCCCAGGCAGCACAAACTTGCTGGGACACCTGTCCCTCTTGAAGTTGCCCCCGCCAACGAAGAATGAGCGGCGAGCGGATATGGCCCTCATAAAGCCGCCCTTCCCCAATTCTGAGTGAGCCTGTGGATTGAAAAAAATCGACTTGATCTCCCTCAGGCCCATTGTCGCTGCAAAAAAGAACCAAGGTCGAGGAAGTCAGCCCTCGTTCATCCAGCAAATCAAGGATCTTGCCCACATCTCGATCAAGACGGTAAATCGTGGCCGCGTGCAGCTGCTGCTCAGGGGACCAGGCCTCGGTGGAATAGGGCTTGGTGGTGGGCGCATCAGCTTTCACCCCCGGAAGAGTATAGGAAACATAAAGAAAAAAAGGTTCCTCACGAGGCATCTGGATGAAATTCATCGCAGCCTCAGTGAATTTATAGGAAACATAGAGCCCTCGCCCTTGGTTGGCATTGGCCTCAAAGCGTATCATCTCTTGGTTACGCCAAAGGTATTCTGGATAGCGATTACTGGCCTTATCCAGGTCCAAGAACCCAAACCATTCATCAAATCCCTGCAGGTTAGGCAAACCGGTCGATCCGGATTGGCCCATCCCCCATTGACCCAGAGCACAAGTACGATAGGAGGCTTGTTTCAAGCACTCAGCCAAAGTGAAATCACCATAATCCAACGGCTGCTTGCCTTCTCCTCGAATCGTGGCATGGCCCGTGTGCCGACCTGTCATCAGGGTGGCACGCGAAGCTGCGCCCTGAGGACTTCCTGCATAAAAATGCTCAAAGCGGATGCCCTCCGAAGCCATTTGATCAAGGCGAGGGGTCCGAAACCTGGACTGTCCATAACAGCCAAGATCACCGTAACCCAAATCATCAGCCATAATAAGGATGATGTTCGGGGTAGTGGTTTGGTCCCCTGAAAGCCAATGGACCGCCCAAAGGAAGCTCACACATGTCAGGCCCAGTCTCAAAGCAAGACGTCGCACAGCATGAAACCAAATCGGACGATCCCCAGTCCTTATCTGCCCCACCCAACCATGATTTCCCCGATGCCTGCTGACGCGCATGATCTTGTGGTAAGCCATTCAACTCCTTGGGCAAGTCAAAAATCTTACCACCCAAGCCCGCAACCTTACCCGTAAACCAGACTGCCCCCCACTTGACTTGTTATCGGGGCTTTTCTAGTTTGGTGGAGGCATGCACACATCAAGGAAAACGGTTATCCTTTGCTGGATCATCATGGGGTGCTTCACCCTGCGCTGTCCTGCACCTCTCATTTTCACACCCGGTGAAGGTTGGAGTTACGAAACCCCCGGTACTGCGGGTGACTGGATGCGCGATCGTGCCAGTGAACAGCTTGAGGTGGCCCAGCAGAAACATGATGAAGGCGACTTCAAAACAGGCCTGAAGGCATCCAAGCGCCTGATCCGTCAGTGGCCCTTTTCAGATTACGCCCCTGATGCCCAATACTTGGCTGGGCTTTGCTATGAGGGCATGAATAAGGATGAAAAAGCCTTCCAGGAATACCAGCGACTCCTTCAGGAATACCCCACTTCAGATCGGTTTGAAGAGTGCCTGACCCGACAATTCGAAATCACCACGCGATATCTCGATGGCAAACGTTTCCGCATATGGGGATTGATCCCCCTCTACCGATCCATGGGGAAGACTTCTGAAATGTATCAGGAAGTCATCGAAAACGGTCCATTTAGCGAGGTCGCTTCACAAGCCCAAATGAATATTGGGCAAGCCATGGAAAATGATAAAGATTTCGCCAAAGCTGTTAAGGCCTACGAAAAAGCCGCTGATAAGTACAATAAAAATCCAGAGGTCGTGGCCGATGCCCTCTTCAAGACGGGTCTGGCGCTGATGAAGGATGCCAAGGCAGCTGAATATGATCAAGGTATGGCCATCAAAGCCATTGACGTATTCACCGATTTCATTGCCCTTTTCCCCACGGAGGAACGCGTGAATCAGGCCAATCAATTTATCGATGACCTGCGGATAGAGCAGGCGCGAGGCAGCCTGGTTGTCGCTCGCTTTTACGATAAGAAAGATCTGATGGATGGTGCCATGACCTATTACAATGACGTGGTCGACATCCTCAACCGGCTTCTCAATGCGCCAGAGCATCCCTACGCTGTAGAGGCCAGAGAACGCTTGAGTGAGCTCAGGAACGACCCGCGAGTCAATCACTCCCAGGCTGGATCAGAGGCTCAGGAACCGCAATCATGAGCGGCCTACGACACTCTCTTGGGTGGAGCCCATGGCTCTGCCTGATCTGGCTAATCATCCACACTGGCTGTGCGGGTTACCGGCTGGGCATGCAACCTGACGAGGCTTTGAAGGATCACTCCATCAAGGTGACCCGGATTGCGAATCAGACAAAAGAACCTGGGCTGGCCGAAGCACTCTCTTTTGCCTTGCGACAGCAGATTCAACGAGACGGCTCCTTTGCTCTCGAAACCCATGACCCGGGAGACATACGCCTGGAAGCAACCCTTTTGGATTGGTCTCGCAATAAACTCACTTTAAACCCTCAGGATATTTTAACCATTCGGGACTTCGAAATCGTGCTCAGAGCTAGAGTTCGAGCCATCAAACAAACCAACCAGCGTGTCATCCTGGATGACATTTTCCTGGGATCCAGCATATCCAGGGCTGAATTAGACCTGGCAGAGGCTGAACGGCGTGTGATTCCCTTAGTCGCCGAGGACATCGCTCGACAAGTCATCGATCGACTCAGTAGCCCTTCCTGGGAAGTGAGCGCTCAGGATTGAGGCGCTAGGCATCCCTGGTCCGTGGTTAAGCGGTGAACTCGCAGAGAAAATCCAGGGCTCCATTTGAGTGCGCTGGCGCAATCCGGTGCGAGGATTGCAAAATTACTTTCCGGTTTTTTCCCACCAACCACCAGAGGGTGCCCAATCTGGCTCGAGAAAAGCAGCATGCTGCCGTTCTAACTGCGGGAGCACGCGTTGGCGAACCTGCAATTGGGTCTTTTCGTATGCAACAGGGTCAAAGGCTGGATTTGGAAAAGGCATGCGGGCCTGAGTTTCCTTAAGCCATGCCATGAGCGCTGCATGCATGCGCTGCACTCGCTGGGGATCGGTGGCAGCCAGATCGACTTGTTCGGAAGGATCACGCTCAAGGTGATAGAGTTCGCAATGGCCATCCTCGTGGTAATAGATCAACTTCCATTCCCCCTGGCGTATCATCGATGACGGCTCTCCTCCCTGGTTGCCATAGTGAGGATAGTGCCAAAAAAGTGAACGATCCGGCATATCTCCCCCTTTTAGCACGGGGACAAGACTGAGACCATCAACATGCTGGGCTGGGCGCGCAGGCAGGCCTGCCATTTCCAACAGGGTTGGGTAAAAGTCAGTGCCAATAGCTGGTTCCCAACTCTCAGATCCCGGAGGAACCACACCAGGCCATTTGATCAAAAAAGGTTCACGAACCCCCCCTTCCCACTGGCGCCCCTTGCCACCTCGAAGCGGCAGGTTGGAGGTCGCCTTACCATCACCGGCAGAAACACCGCCATTGTCCGAGGTGAAGACAACGATCGTCCGCTCACTCAGCCCCAGGCGATCCAAGGTGTCAAGGACCATGCCAACGGCTTGATCCATCGCCTCGACCATGCCCCCATAAAGTGGATGATCTTGCACTTGTCGCACTGGCGAGGTGCGATCGATGACAAATCGATGCGTTGGAGCAGGTTCATGGTTAGCCTTATCTCGATATTTGGACCACAGAGCCTGGGTGGTCTGGATTGGAGCGTGCACCATGTAGAAGGATAGGTAGGCAAGAAAAGGCTCATCACGGTGGCTTTCAATGAAGGAAGCGCATTCACGCCCCAGGCGCAGTGGCAGATATTCCCCAATCGGACCATCGGTCATCTTGGGGTTGTTGTATGGGGAGAAAAAGCCTCCTGGTGGCGATCCGCGATGATGGCCGCCGATATTAATATCAAACCCGTGGTCCTCAGGAAAACTCCCCTCCCCACCCAGGTGCCACTTGCCAGCAAAGAATGTCCGGTATCCACCCTCCTTGAAAGCTTCAGCCAAGGTGATTTCCTGTGCCGGCAAAGCGAGTTGGTAATGGGCTGGCAATAGACGGGTGTTTCGCTGCCACTCCATACCCTGAGCAGCGCCTATCCAATCGGTGATGGCCAACCTAGCTGGGTATTTGCCTGTCATGATGCTGGCTCGTGAAGGGCTGCAGACCTGGCAGGTGGCGTAGCCTTGTCGAAATCGCATGCCTTCACGCGCAATCCGATCAATTTGAGGGGTCTCGTAAAAAGTGCTGCCTTCAATGGATAAATCTCTCCAACCCAGATCATCGGCAAGGATGAATAGTACATTAGGCCGATCCGTCTGATCAGCAGATCCCCAGGAAGGATTGGTCATTAAAAGCAAAAGCGCCACAGAGAAGAAGCGGAGGCAGTGCATGCTCCATGGTAGGCCTTAGCACATCAGAAACACAACTGCTGAGTTCATCTGCTGCGCAAGAGAGTGACTGAGAGCATCTTGAGCTACCACGAACCACAAGGCTCAACTCCCAATCAGGGGGCACTGCTGGGCCTCAAGCTCTTGCCAGCCCGAAGCACGCTTGAATCGCTCATGATGCCAGGAGCTTCCTGTGATCACCATGATGGCTAATCCAGCAAGCCCACCTATTTGAGTCGACATAAAAAACTTCACAAGCAACTGAGGTAAATATAGTTGCAGTTTCAGCTCAGCCGGGCAGGATTTGCCCTGTTGCCTCGAACCCCCAAAGCCATATCGATGTTCCCAGACTCTTTGCTCATGCTAAGGCGAAGCTGGATGCTTGTTTGCCTGCTGGCTCTTCCATTCCCCATCCTAAAAGGCCAACCCAGCGATGGGTCTCGCGTCTATCCCCTGCCTCATGGATCCTCGACCTGGTCCAGTGGATTCTGGGCCCAGCGGTGGTCAAGCCTCAAACAGGACATGATTCCATCCATGTGGGAATTGATGAAGGGGGATGCTTACAAACCTTTCTATCAGCATTTCCTCATCGCAGCAGGTCTGCAGGAAGGTCAATACCATGGGGCCCAGTGGAATGATGGTGACTTTTACAAATGGATGGAAGCGGTCTGCCTGATGATGGCGGTGGAACCGGATGAAAAATGGGATACTCAGTTAGATACCATCATCGAGACCATCGCCCTAGCTCAGTCTCCTGATGGATACCTGCATACGCCCACCCTGATTAAGCAGCGTCAGGGAGACACGCAGGCCAAACCCTTTCAAGACCGTTTCAACTTCGAAATGTATAATATGGGTCACTTGATGACCACAGCCTGCGTTCACCATCAAGTTACCGGAAAGAGGACTCTGCTGGATGTGGCCCTCAAGTCGGCTGGGTTCCTGGAAAAGGCATTTGAGAACCCCACTCCGGAATTGGCTCGAAACGCTGTTTGCCCCTCTCACTACATGGGGCTGATGGATCTTTTCCGCGAAACCGGTCAACAAAGGTGGCTGGACCTCGCTTCCCACCTGATCGCGATGAGGGATCTGGTCGAAGAAGGCGGTGATGACAATCAGGATCGTCAGCCCTTGAGAGAGCATGAAGAGATACATGGTCATGCAGTACGGGCCAACTACCTCTACGCTGGGGTCACTGATTTATTCCTCGAAAGTGGCGATGCCAGCCTTTGGACTCCACTTGAAGCCACCTGGAAGAACCTGATGGAAAAAAAGGTCTACCTGACCGGCGGATGTGGGGCGCTTTACGACGGAGCTGCTCCTTATGGCTCGGCACGCCAAACTCAAATCACACGCGTACACCAGGCTTACGGACGTAATTATCAGCTACCAAACCTGACCGCACATAACGAAACTTGCGCTAACATTGGCAGCATGCTCTGGCAGTGGAAACTTTTCCAGGCTACTGGTGAGGCAAGATTCATAGATGCGTTGGAACGCACGCTCTACAACAGCCTACTCTCTGGGGTTGATCTACAGGGCAAACATTTCTTTTATGTGAATCCCCTCCAACACCTGGATCCGCCACCGGTGGATCTCAGGTGGTCTCGGGAGCGTGTCAGGTTTGTGACCTCTTTTTGCTGTCCACCGAACCTGCTCCGGATTCTTGCTCACACTCCAAGCTATGCTTACGCAGTCTCAGATCAAACCCTGTGGGTGAATCTTTATGGATCTGGCAACCTGCAGGCTGATTGCCCCAATGTGGGCCCAGTTACCCTGACTCAAGAGACACTCTATCCATGGAATGGGTCCATCACCTTGAAGATCGAAAGCTGCCCACAAAAACCTTTTGATCTGGCACTGCGCATCCCCGCCTGGACCCCCTCGGCTCAACTCACCCTGAACGGCAAGCCACTGGAAAACCTATTGTGCGAACCGGGAAAATTCCTTCACCTAAGACGGGATTGGAGGCCAGAGGACCAAATTAAGTTGGATCTGGAGATGCCCGCTCAACTCATTGAATCCCACCCGCTGGTCGAAGAGAACCGCTCACAGGTCGCGTTGCAGAGAGGCCCATTGGTCTATTGCCTTGAAGGCATCGACCTCCCAAAGAACACAGCGATGACCGCGGTAGCCATTGAGGAGGATTTTCAGCCACGCATTCACCATCGGCCAAACTTGCTGGATGATGTGCATGTCATCGAGGGGCGGGTACGCATTCAGGAACCTGGTGATTGGGACGGCAAACTCTACAGGCCCTACCAGAAGCCTCGAAGCACAACCCAGCGCGTTGCATTCATTCCTTATTATGCCTGGGCCAATCGTCGGCCATCGGAAATGACGGTTTGGTTGCCATTGGCTCACTGAATGAGGGTTCTTACCTACCACGTCCATTCACCGCTAACTGACAGCTTGCAGGAAAGCATCCATGGGTTGAAACATCTGAACATTCAGGCATAATGCTTTGAAGGTGTTCAATATCCGATCTATCATTGCACTAGCGGCCCTGCTGGGAGACTTCGTTGCGCTTGCTGCGAATGAAAAAGCCCCGGTCAGTTTTGAGAAAGATATTCGCCCCATCTTTCGAGAACATTGCTATCGCTGCCATGGCGCGACGCAACAAAAAGCAGGCCTGCGCCTCGACTTGGGGTTCACCACAACGCCCTGGGCTGGCGAGAGCGGTCCTATTCTGCAAGCTGGGTCTTCGGCCTCCAGTCGCCTGATCCGACTGCTGCACGGGGAGGATGAGGCGATTGCGGCCATGCCGTATAAATCGGAGCCACTTTCTAGCCAAGAGATTGAGCGATTGACCCTTTGGGTCGATCAGGGAGCAAGCATTCCAAAAGATTTAGAGACCGACTCCCTCCTCCACTGGTCGTTCATCCCCCCATCCCGCCCCAAGTTACCCTCCGTGAACCAGGACCAGTGGCCCAAAAACCCTATTGATTTTTTCATTCTAGCTCGCCTCGAAGCCGAGGGCTTGACCCCATCTCACGAGGCAGCTCCTGAAACCCTTTTACGACGCATTCACTTGGACTTGCTGGGCATTCCTCCCACAGAAATGGCTGTCCGAAGCGTCGGTTCGGGCTGGTCAGAATCTGATTATCAGGGATGGGTGCTCGACTTGCTGCAATCTCCCCATCACGGGGAAAGATGGGGACGGCATTGGCTGGATGTGGCTCGTTACGCCGACTCGAATGGCTACAGCATCGATGGAGAAAGAACCATGTGGCGTTATCGAGACTGGGTGATCGAGGCCATCAATACCAACATGCCATTTGATGAGTTTGTCATTGAGCAGCTCGCAGGCGACTTGCTGCCCCACGCCACCCAGTCACAGCGCATTGCCACCGGATTTCACCGAAACACCCAAATCAATCAGGAAGGGGGCATTGATCCTGAACAATTTCGCATGGAATCTGTTTTCGATCGAGTGGCCACCACGGGCTCGGCATTTCTGGGGCTGACCCTAGGTTGTGCCCAATGTCACGACCATAAGTTTGATCCCATTTCTCAAGAGGAATACTACCAGCTCTTCTCTTTCTTTAACAACCAGGACGAGCCCAACATTCCCGCTCCAACACATCAGGAATCTCTTAAACTGGCTGAGTGGGAAGCCCGATCTGAGGCACTCAACCAGGAGATGGAAGCCTATGAGCAAGCTTTACCCGACAAAATCCTCAACTGGGAAAAGTTCTTCAATGAAAGCGATACCGAAACAGCGCCTGAAGACATTGCTGCCATCCTGAACAAACTACCCAGTCAAAGAAATGAGCAGGAGGTCAGCGCCTTGCAAGACGCTTTCCGAAAACACGACAAAGCTCACGCAGCCCTGCTCAAACGGCAGGCAGAGATGGGGCGCAAGCGACCTCGGGTGACCACCGCCATGGTATTGAAAGAACGCGAAAACCCGCGTCAAAGTCATTTGCTCATCAAAGGGGATTTCACCCGACCCGATCAGCCCGTTGCTGCAGGCGTGCCTGCGGTCCTCCACCCCCTCGAAGCCTCGGATCAGCCGACCCGCCTCAACCTGGCTCGGTGGCTGGTATCAAACAAAAACCCGCTCATGGCCCGCGTGGTGGTCAATCGCATCTGGCAGCAGTATTTTGGGGTGGGCATTGTCCAAACAGAAAATGATTTTGGCACACAAGGAACCCCTCCGAGTCACCCTGAACTGTTGGATTGGTTGGCATGCGAATTCATGGAATCGGGGTGGGACCTCAAGCACATGCACCGACTTATCACCACTAGCGCAGTCTACAGACAGTCCTCCAATCTTCGCCCTGAGTTAATGGAAAAAGACGCCCGCAACCTGCTGCTCGCCCGTCAGAATCGCATGCGACTTGATTCGGAAATCGTGCGAGATGTGGCTTTGCATGCTACAGGCTTGCTCGAAAGAACCATCGGTGGTCCCAGCGTACGCCCCCCTCAACCCGAAGGTGTGATGACACTGGGCCAGGTTCAACGCAAGTGGCGAGCTGATAGTGGGGAAAATCGGTATCGCCGAGGTATGTATACCTTCCATTATCGCGCAACACCTCATCCGGCCCTATCCGTATTTGATAGTCCCGATGCGTTCAGTTCTTGCACCCGGCGCATTCGTTCCAACACACCGCTACAAGCACTAACATTACTTAACGACCCTGCTTTTTATGAGATGGCAGAAGCCCTGGGCAAAACCATAGCGAGTTGGAACTTAGAGAGTGATGAGGCACGACTGACCCGCGCTTTCCAACGCTGCACTTCCCGTCTCCCATCGCCGGAGGAAAATTCCATGTTACTTGATTTCATCACACGGGAGAAACACCGCATGGCTTCTTCCAGTGATTCATCCTCCGAAGTCTGGCTCAGTCTGGCCAGGGTCCTACTCAATTTGGACGAAACCATTACTCGAGAATGAGCAACATGTCCCATCCTTCCATGTCATTGGGTGATCAGCTGGCCCATCAAACACGTCGCCACTTTCTGAGCCGCTGTGGCATCGGACTAGGCGGCATGGCCCTGGCATCCATGAGTCAGGCAGGCAAGCCTCAGATGAAGCAAGCCGGGGCCCAAGGACCCTTGGCGCCGAAGAATCCGCATCACCTCCCCAAGGCCAAGCAGGTTATTTATCTGTTCATGGCGGGTGGGCCCTCTCAGCTTGAATTACTTGATTACAAACCTGTCCTGCAAACCTATAACGGTAAAGCCATCCCAGAATCTTATCTCGAGGGCAAACGGTTTGCCTTCATGGATAGTTCATTCAAGGATCGCAGCACTCTGCTAGGCACTCGGAGGTCCTTCCAACAGCATGGTCAATGCGGTATGTGGGTCAGCGACTTGCTACCTCACACTGCGGGAATCGTTGATGAGTGCAGCTTTCTGAGAACCTGCAAAACGAACCTGTTCAATCACGCCCCTGCCAAGCTGTTCATGAATACCGGTTCGGGACAATTCGGACGCCCCAGCATGGGCTCCTGGGCTGGGTACGGGTTGGGGAGCGCCTGCCAAGACTTGCCTGGTTTCGTGGTACTTCAGAGTGGTCCGAGAGGTCCGCGAGGAGGGGCTGTTAATTGGGGCAGCGGATTCTTGCCCACCGTTTACCAGGGAGTTCCCCTGCGTGGTCAAGGCGAACCCATCCTCAATCTCACCAACCCTGAGGGCATCAGTTCCCCAGAACAGCGCTCGGTCATTGACATGGTCAAGGAGATGAATCTCAAACGACTCATTGAGACGGGTGATCCGGAGATCAGCACGCGCATTGAGGCCTACGAAATGGCCTTCAAAATGCAATCCAGTGCTCCAGACTTAATTGATCTTTCCGACGAGAGCCAGGAAACCCTTGATCTCTATGGGGTAGAGTCCAATAGCTCGACCTTTGCACGCAATTGTCTTCTGGCAAGACGTCTGGTGGAGCGAGGCGTTCGCTTCATCCAGCTCTACCACACCAACTGGGACAGCCATGGAGGTCCTGGAGAGAATCTTCAAGGAGACTTTGAACGAGTCTGCCGGCAAATAGATCAACCCTGTGCCGCCTTGGTGAAGGATCTCAAGCGGCGCGGTCTGCTGGATGACACCCTGGTGGTTTGGGGGGGAGAATTCGGTCGTACCCCCATGGGGGAAAACCGTTCCACCACAGGCCGTAATCATCACATTGATGCCTTCACGATGTGGTTTGCTGGAGGGGGGACCAAGCCAGGCAACATCGTTGGGGAAACCGACGAGCTCGGTTTTGATGCCATCAGTGATCCAGCACACACCCATGACATCCATGCGACCATTCTTGACCTTATGGGCCTCGATCATGAGCGCCTGACCTATCGATTTCAGGGCAGAGATTTTCGACTCACCGATGTGCATGGTGAGCTGATTCAAAAAATTTACGCGTGAATGGCGGACCTTGTTCAAAGACCCTCTGATCGCCGACGTCGCTGGTTCGGACTCTTTTTCCTCCTCATGGCGGGCATCATGTTGCTCTGGGGAGCAACGTGGCTGAAACCCTACCTTCAAGGCTTAGGTTACCTGCTTTACTGGCTGGGATGCTTTGCCTTCACTCTCCTGGCCATGCTCACAGCCCTTTTGGATCTGTGGGTCATCCGCAAGCGCGCCACTCTGGCCCGCCAGGTCGCTGCCAGAGAAAGCTTCGGTCAGCCTCATCAAGATGGATCCACGCCGCATGGGATCACCCAAGAAAAATCCTGCGAGGTGACCCAACAACCCACTCAGGAAGAGGGATCCTGACTCTCGCGATCCCAATCGGGATAGACTGATGGGTCGAGCTCTCCCCTTCGAATCATTTCTTGGAGGTCTCGGATAATGGTTCGCCTGGCTACCTTGTAGTCTCTTGCCAGAGCCGAAATGTTGGGCTTGTCGCTCGAGTCGCGGAGCTGCATTCGGATTTGGTGTTGACGACTCAAACGGTCGGTAGATCGAGTCAGGAGGTCCTCGATATCCGATCGCCTTGAGCGTTCCAGTGACTGAAATTGCTGAATCACCTCCTGCTCACCGCATGCGTCCAGAGCCGTTTGGATCGTCTTGCGAAGGTCCTCCAGATCCACAGGTTTGGAAAGGCAATAATGGGCTCGCCTTGGCCCTTGTAGGGCTTCCATTTGATCCTGTACCTCGAGAGCACCAGAAACAACAATCACAGGAACATGAGGTAGCAATTTTTTGAGATCTGGAAGGAAATCCAGTCCTTGCTCCGCATCATCAAGGATGTGATCCAGGACAATCACCTGAGGTAACCATTTAGCTAATAGTGCTATGGCTTCACTGCCAGATCGGGCCCGCAGTAGGGAAAACTCAGCGAAAAACTCCTCATAAATTTCATACTGAAGATCTTCATCTTCAATAATCATAATGCGAGGCGCTGTCATAACTCAGTTTATTTTCTTGATGTAAGTGGCGCAAGTCACCATGACCCAAGTGATCAATCACCCTAACTTGAGCCTGAGTAGCTTGCTTGCGTTGCCCCTGAGCAACTTGTCGAGCACACCTGGATCTTGCACTAATTCCCTTAGGGCTTGAAGGGTTCGACTGCCCTGACATCCTGGCCCACGACCAAGGCTATCATTGCAGTCGCTGCCATAGATCAGTTTGTCCTGATGGCGATTAAGAAATGCCCTGGCATGATCCCTGTCCCGCTGCAAAGCATTGAGCCCCGAACCGGCTGAAAGGTCCCCGTGCATATTAGGGTAATCAGCCAACAATCTATCGGTCAACCCACCCGGCGTGACTTGCCAGCTGGGATACATCACCTTGGGTTCATGCTTTGCATCGATGTGCCCCCACCATGTTTGTGCGTGGCCAATGAAATGAGTACGCGGAAACTTTTCCAAAACCTTATGAAACCGTTCCAGACTTGTATTGTATGCGCCATGCTGGAAATGCATCAAAACCGGCACTTGATAATCGGCTGCCATGGAAGCCAAGCGCTCGATGGCCCTAGCATCACACCCCAATTCAAATTTCTGCTCGCCAATGCCACAGGCTCCTAGCTTCAGGTAATGCTCTATGGTCTGCATGGCCATTGGCAAGTCCGGCACTTCATTGGCAAAAAAGGCAAAGCGATCGGGATAGAGTTGAGCCAGACGATAGACCGTCTGGTTGGTGCCACATTGCGCAGCCAGGCCGTAATATTTTCCAGCAGGAAGCAAGATGGTCATGGTGATGCCCATGGCCTGCTGATGGGCTAGCAAGGCCTCATCACTGCGCCCTGAGTAGTGCGTGTGCTGATGCAGATCAATGAGGGTCCCCGGCCAGTCAGAGCCCTGGCCCCTTATCCTGGAGGAGTTGAATCCCATTGCGGTGGCGCTCAAGGCACCGCTGGCAGTGCAGAGAAAGGAGCGTCGGGTCTGAGGCACACGCATTGAGCAGGCATTCATCGCGCAAGTTTGGTTCGGATTTGCATTTTGGGTGATCCAGCACGCCTGGTCTCTGGCTTGCGTGCCAGCAAGCTGGCACGTTCCATAAAAGCTTGCTGGCTGCGGAAGGGTTGCTGGCCAGCCTCATGACTCGGCAGGACATAAGTGCCGTCAGATTGCATGATTCGAGCCTTTTGATTGTCACGCAGGTTGAATGCCAACACTTCTTCAATCAAACGGTCTCTGAGGATACCGTCTTCTATGGGGAAAACCACTTCAATCCGCTTGAAGAAGTTTCTTGGCATCCAGTCAGCGCTGCCCAAGTAAACCTCAGGCCGACACCCATTCTCAAAATAGAACACACGGCTATGTTCAAGAAAGCGATCCACAATGCTACGAACACGGATGCGCTCACTCACCCCCTTGACACCCGGCCTCAAACAGCAAACCCCACGGATGATCAGGTCGATTTCAACACCGGACCTGGAAGCCTCATACAAGGCTTCGATGATTTCTTTATCAACCAGCGCATTCATCTTGGCAATGATTCGAGCTGGCTGCCCACTCCGCGCAGCCTCCGTTTCCCTGGCAATCAAGGCCAGCATGCGCTGGTGCAGGTTGAACGGTGCCACCATCAGTTTATTCGTCCCCTGGAACTGGCACATGCCAGTCAGCAAATTGAAGACATTACCCATTTCCGCCCCAATCTCAGGCCTGGCAGTAAATAGCCCAAGATCCGTATACAGCTTGGCTGTGGTCGGGTTGTAATTCCCTGATGCGAGATGGACATAGCGCCTGATCCCATCCTCGTCCTTTCGCACCACCATACACATTTTACAATGAATCTTGTATCCGGCCATACCATAAAGCACGTGCACGCCGGCCTCTTCCAGACGTCTGGCTGCGCGGATATTGTTATCTTCATCAAAACGGGCCTTAAGCTCCATCACCACAGTCACCTGTTTACCTAGGCGGACAGCATTCATGAGAGCCTTAAAGATACGCGGGTCATTACCGGCTCGATACATGGTTTGCTTGATGGCCAGGACATCAGGATCTTCGGATGCCTGCTCAATGAACTGCACAACGACATTGAAATGCTCAAACGGGTGATGCAGCAGATGATCCCGCTCCCTGATCGCATCGAAAAGCGAACGCTTTCGGGAAAGCAGCTTGGGGGTTTTCCCCACAAAGACAACATCCCGCAATGATGCGGCATGGGTGTCATCATAAATCTGCATCAATTGCGTCGTGCTCAATGGGCCGGATATGGCATGACAATCTTCCTCTTCAATTTCCAGCTCGCTTAAAAGCCTGGAGCGTATGGATGCAGGGCATCCATGAGTCAACTCCAAGCGCACCGCCTCTCCCTTGCGTCGATTATCCAGCTCCTCTTCCATGGCCTTGAGCATGTCTGGTATGGACTCCTCATCCAGATAGAGCTCACTATTTCGAGTCACTCTAAAGAGCCATTGTCCACGCACTTCATAACCCGGAAACAGTGTCTGAGCGTGGCGCAAAATGATGTCCTCCAGGAACACATAGGATGCCTGCTGTCTGGTTTTTCGAATCAGCACCAATCGATTGAGATTCCGTGGCACTTGAACCAGCGCAAGCCCCGACTTACCTGAACCGGAAGCATGGCTCTTGAGCTCAATGATGATATTGAGCGACTTATTAAGTAGCAGAGGAAAAGGGTGGGAGGGATCAAGCCCGAGCGGGGTGAGTACGGGATGCACCTGGCTCTGATAATAGCCATCCACCCACTTGAGCTGAGCGGGTGTCAGATTTGAACAATCCAACAACTTGATCCCTTTGTCTGCTAACGCGGGCAGTAGCTCATCGTTCCAGCATTGATATTGATCCTGTAACAGGCGTTTGACGCGGCGGCTGATTGCCTTGTAGGTCTCCTCAGGAGTACGTCCATCTGGGGTTGTGTCGCCAACCTGATGGTGGATTTGCTGTTTCACACCCGCCACACGCACTTCGAAAAACTCATCAAGATTACTACTGACGATGCAGAAAAACTTGAGTCGCTCGAGTAGCGGGTTGGTCGAATCCCTGGCTTCATCGAGAACGCGCTGATTGAAAGCAAGCCAACTGAGCTCGCGATTGATGTAATGTGCTGGATCCATTGACAAGTATTTAATTCTCACATGAACCTTTTGGCAGACAAAGCAAATTCATGTTTCATCAAGGAAGCAACCATAGAAGAGAGAGCTTGCCTGTTGAGGTCAACAAGGCAAGGATGCCTGATTGAAAGTCCGTGGCTCATCGCTTTTGCCTGCTGACTGGCCTACTGCCGGAGCTACGTGGTTGATGGGTATGAGACTACTGCTGAAGCTGTTTTTAGTGCTTGTCGCTCAGATAAAGCTTTATGCTGAAACTAAGCCTACCCAAATCTCTATTGACCCACTTGTCGCCTTCTACCTGACTGCATCCGATACTGACCGGACCAAACACTCCCTGAGGGCTGCGACAAAAAACCACCCCATGGCCTCAAAGCCGCTTTTCCTTGCCTTACGCTCCACTGCCTGGCCCCCGGGGCTTGTACCCATTTATCAAGTGGATGACCCCAGCTCTGGAGAGGCTTACCTCGCCAGGAGGCTGACTCATGCTAAGGAAAATGTCGTCGAACCTCTATGCTTTGCCTTGCCCATCCCCTCTGAGGTGGAAGCTTGTCGCGTCAATGGCAGATGGGAACTGGAGGCAACTCACCAAGACGGTGCCCTGGAGTTCCTCTACATGGACTGGGCGCAACTTTCAGGCAATCTCTTCGGCCGAATGGACCCAGACACTGATTACCGTTTTGCCTGGTTAACTGGCGGGAGCTATGGGGGAAAAAACCTTCAAATCCAAATCAACTACATTGATACCGATTATCTCTTAACCGGAACCCTTGCAGCCGGCAGTTTCCAGGGAAAATGGTCACGAGTTGATGGATTGGACGGAGGCGATTGGACTGGCCGACCTGTGGGGGCAGCGACCAGTGCATGGCCCCTTGGTCCCCTGGCTTACTTGGTTACCGTCAAGGATCATGGGAAATCACCCCGTTGGGAATTACGAGTCACCCCAAAGGAACCTGATCATGCGCTTTGCAGGGTTTGGCTACCTCCCAAGCCCGAGTAAGCCAAGCGCGCAGGGTTCAACCCCCTTGGTCAATTCAATGACCCGAGACAGTCCCAAACAGGCACTGCAAATCAAGCCTGCTTCTTGTCTCGAAAAAAGAATCCGACCCCGACTAAGACCACAAATCCGATCAGGGCAAACTTGCCTACAGGCATCCCATTGAGCGATGTGCCCCAGGCTTTCCAGGCAGCTGCTGGTGCCATGATCAGGAAAGCCGCCCCCATCAGTAAATTCCAGAGAAGCCGACTCCCCCCCTTGGGCAGGTGCTCACCGAGCACTTTTTTGGAATTCATCATCAGCAAGAAAGTCAGGTAAGCAATGGGAATGAGTACAAAGCCAAAGACAGACGTGGGCACCGCCAGATAGGCCTTGGATTGTCCTGTCCACAGCCATGGCCACAAGATGCCAGTGATCGGGATAAGGGTCCCCAGACGGTGGGTCAGACTTCCATGAGGATGGCCCAATGCTTCACAGACGCAAAACCCTGAGATAAGCATGAGGATTGAAATGGTTGAAATCGCCATGGCGAGCACCCCAAAACCAAAAACGTAATTGGCCACCACATCACTACCGTTGAACAACGATTTCAACGATGCTGCGAGGTCCCCAGTGCCACGCTGGATGAGCATGGCAGCGATGCGCTGTTCGGTTTCATTTGGATCAGCCTGCAACGAAAGCCCCATGCGCTGATCCATCAGCTTGGCATAATCTGCATACTTGGGGCTTTGCTCATTCACCACAACCTGTCCCTCATTGCCTGAAAGGAGCCCATCAAATGGCTGACCGTGAAATTGGGAAGCCGCCGCGATGACGATGCAGGAGGTCGCCACCACAAAGGGGATGACCATACCCGTAGCCAAATCAAATATTGCCAGCCCACGGAAGGAGCGATTCCACTTCTTGGCAAGCAATGAAAAAGGCAGAAGGAAGGTCATGTTGATGCCCACAGCCGTCGCCGCAGCAGCGATCATGATGTCCCTTTGCATGCCTAAAATCTGGGTCCGCCAGAAAGCCCTAGCGCCCTCATCAGGCACTGCCTCAAGCAATGCCAGGTATTGAGAAGAGGGTTCATTGATCAGAGACAATTTGGGAATGAACCCGGCAAAGATGGTCCCCCAATCAACCTGATTGCGTAGAGCCAAAACCACACCCATGAAGGAAAGGACAACCATCGCCACCATGACCTTGAGAATCATTTCGTAGACCTTGATGCCCTTGCCCTTGCCGCCGTAGCTCAGCGTGATGGGAATCACCACAACCATGAGTAAGAGTGTGACCACCAATTGCGTGGTCAGCCCACCCTTGGATTCGGCAAAGGCATTGGCAAAGAGATTGTTGGTGATCGCACCATAGGCCAAGGCATATTGGGGAAGAACCCATACGATATTGGCTAGCAGTGAAGCCGCCAGCCATCCCCAGGCTAGCACCGGATTGATATGCTTGCGGATGCTCTCAAAAGGAGACTTTTCGGTGGAAAGGGTGACGTAACTGATGGCACATAGCATGGTGACCCCAAAAAACATCGCCATCCATTGCACCCATAGCATTTCATAACCCCCTATCACCCCTAGGAAGAGTCCGCTGGCCAAGGATCCCCCTCCAAGGGTGATGGCGCTTTGTAGCCACCCTGGCCCCGAAAGTTTTGAAAAGACCTTTGCCTTGGCCAAGGGTCCACTGCCGCGGACGGATTCCAGTTGTTGTTTTTCCCACTCAAAGCGATCTTTGGACTGACTCATATTGGTGCAGGCTTGCGGTTGAAACACCTAAGCCTGGAAGGTCTAATTCAAGGCAAGTGTGTGGGGATCATCATGATGAAAACCCTCCGGAATGCAAAAAAATAATCACCTGCGTCCTCACTGCCGACCCTTATAGATCAGAGGACAGTCTGCATCCTGCCTCACCTTTGTGCCCCAGTCGTTCTGAGATTAAAGGCGGATTGCATCGAATCAGAGGAACCCATAATCTGTCGAGCGTGCGCAACGCGACTGGAAAAGTTTACCTGGTAGGAGCAGGCCCAGGTGATCGTGAACTCATCACGCTCAAAGGGGCTCGATTGATACAGCAAGCTGACTGCATTGTCTACGATGCCTTGATCAACCCCTCGCTGCTGGATCTGGCCAAACCAGAGACAGAACTCATTTTTGCGGGGAAGCACCCACACTCTCATACATTGAGCCAACAAGCGCTCAATGAGCTTTTGGTTACCAAGGCCCAGGAGGGTCTTCAGGTGGTCCGGCTCAAAGGTGGGGATCCATTGGTTTTCGGACGGGGTGGTGAGGAAGCCGCAGCCCTGAATAGAGAAAATATCCCTTTCGAATTGGTTCCTGGGGTCAGCTCAGTCATAGCGGTGCCCGCCTACGCTGGGATCCCACTGACCCATCGGCATGTCTCCTCCAGCTTCAGCGTCTTCACGGGACGCTCAAACCCTGAGACGGCACAACCCGATTACCCGTGGGAAGCCATCACTCAAACACCAGGCACCAAGGTGTTGCTCATGTGCGTGGAGCGCCTTGAAACGCTTGCCACTTCTCTAATCGACCATGGCATGGACCCGGCAACACCCGGTGCCATGATAAGCTGGGGCACTTATGGGCGTCAGCGCTGTGTCACAGCTCCCTTAAGCAAGCTGGCATCGGAAGCCACCGCGGCCAAACTCACTTCTCCCTCCATCGTCATCTTGGGAGAAGTGGTCAATTTGCGTGATGAACTCAACTGGTTTGAGAAAAAACCTTTATTCGGCAGGCGCGTCGTCATCACCAGACACCGTAGCCAAAAGGACGAGCTGACCGATCGACTTCTGGAAATGGGGGCTGAAATCCTCCCCATACCAACGATTCAGTTTGCCCCACCAAGCCAAGCTCGGGATTTGGTGGAATCCCTGATCGGGCTCGGCGAATACGACTGGATCATCTTCACAAGTGCTCGGGGCGTGGAAGCCTTCTTTGAAGCATTCTTCAAGGCCTACAAGGACGTTCGCAGCCTGGGCAACGTACGGCTCGCAGCCGTCGGACCTGCCACAGCCAGCCGTATTCACGCTTATCATCTGGAGGTTGATGCCATGCCCTCATCCCACCAAGCCGAGCACATCCTGGAAGCCATCAGTCACCATGAAAGCGTCGAGAATCTCCGCATACTCATAGCCAGAGCGGAGGTGGCCAATCCCAAGATCTTGCAGCATCTGGAGGAAAAGGGTGCCATCGTGGACGACATCGCCTGCTATCAAACCATTGCCGCATCCCCCACAGATAGAGACGCCACAGAGACCCTGCACAATCAGGGTGCCGATTGGATTGCCTTTGCCAGTGGATCAGCCGTCAGGCATTTTCACGAGCGCTTTGATCTGGCGGACCTCCTGGAGACCTACCCTTCGATCAAAATTGCCAGCATTGGCCCAGAGACAAGCAGCTGGCTACGCCAGCTGGAACTCAATCCCACGGTCGAGGCTAGCGAGCATACAGGTGTGGGTCTGGCCAATGCGATCACTGAATACGAACTGCGCGCGTCTCTGGAGTGAGGCAAGGGGGCGTTTACCACCGAAGGTGAGGCGTCTATAATAGGCTTGCCAGCCTTCACCCCAATCCTAACATCCAGGCAATGAAAACATTATGCAATGATCCGGGTCATTTAGGCCTCAGAGGCTCAATGCGTGCCTTCACACTCATCGAGCTCTTGGTTGTCATTGCCATCATAGCCATTTTGGCTGGCATGCTCATGCCCGCACTTTCCAAGGCAAAGGAGGGGGCCCGAAGCACCGTGTGCAAAAGCAATATGCGGCAAATCACCCTCGGGATGATTCTCTACACCGATGACAACAACGATTACCTTCCCTGGTCAGGGGGAGTCGATCGCAATGAACAACCGGACTGGGTCTTCGGTGGGCAGAGCGACACATTTGCCGATACCCCTTCACGTTGGAGCAGCCGCAGCTACGGGTTTCACGCTGAGGCTGGATCAGTCTTCACTTACGTCACGGGACAAGCCCGGATTCCCTACTCCGAAAGGCACACCAATGTCTATCAAGTCTATCGCTGCCCCAGCACCAAGGCGCTTGGATTGGCACAGCGAGTGAATTTCAGCATGAACTCCATGATTGACCGTAACGAAGGCCTGGCAGGTGGAAGGAACACAGGCCCCAAAGGGGTCAAAGCCGGGGCCGTCGCTACCCCTTCCCAGAAATTACTGCTGATCAATGAAGATCCCAGAACCATGCGCAATGCCAGTTTTACGCCTGGAGGGACTGCTGCAACCGGCAATTTCGTGACCCACAATGGAAGGATCAATATGGGCTTTGTGGATTCGCACATCGAGAGCTGGAAAAACGCTAAGGTGCTCCAAGCTCAGAGGGGAAGGTTTGAAAGGACCTACTTTGACCCATACTGGAGGGATTAATGAGGCGCAAGCTCGCTGAGGTCCCTCGAGTTTTGAGTTTCAGCAAATCAATTTAGAACGTATCAGGACCCATTTTGAGGTGTGGGTTGCAAATCCAATCACCAATCTCTAGTTTGGGGGTTAAGGTGAATCCATTCACGGTCACAAACAAAGGGAGCGCCACCCAAACAAAGCATCAAGCAGAAGTCCGATCCTGGCCTTATCACAGCGGCTTCAGGATCCATCTGACTCTGTGGACCAACCTGCTCCTCTTAGCCATCCTACCCTCGATCGCCAGCCAGGCCACCCAGCAGGAGGCCTTCGACCAAGCTAATTTGGCATTCGAGCAACAGGACTATGCGGGGGCAATCAGTCAATACCAGCACATCCTAGAACAAGCCACACCCACTGCTTCGGTCCATTTCAATCTTG
>JALRAZ010000399.1 GCA_023257935.1 Verrucomicrobiota bacterium | reverse complement strand
AGAATCACGCCAAAACTGTCTATTGCTGACGGTATCAATGCAGCTCGTATGCTGATGGACAGGTGTTATTTTGACGAAACACGTTGTGCTGACGGACTACAAAACCTGCGCCACTATCGGTATGACGTAGACCCAAACACGAAGATGTTTAGCAATAAACCGCTTCACGATCAGCACTCACACGCTGCTGACGCTTTCCGCTACCTTGCTGTCGGGCTGGATGAATCTGGCTCGTCATGGGGTAAATCTATCAACCAACCACCTAGATGGGTAGTCTAATGTTTATGATGAAACAAGGCGATCTCGCAGATCGCAGAAAGATTGATGCACTTGAAAAACGCATCGAAACGCTTGAAAATATGGTAAAAGAGCTACAATCTGAGCAACGCCCACGCATGGGCAGGCCACCAAAGGTAAAAGATGAGCCAAGACAAACTGAAAGCGATCATCTCTGCTGAGATTGATAACTCTATTGGTTTCTTAGAAACTGAAACCACACAACAGCTAAGAGAGGCAATTGACGCCTATTTGCGCCGACCCTACGGCAACGAGGTCGAAGGCAAGTCTTCTATCGTTACAGGCGAAGTTGCTGAAGCGGTAGATGGCGCATTGCCTTCACTCGTTCGCATCTTCTCATCTTCTGATGAAGTTGTGCGATTTGACCCACGCGGCCCACAAGACGAAGCAGGAGCCAGACAGTCTACTGAGTACGTCAACTGGGTTTTCATGCGTGACAACGATGGCATCATCATCCTTCAAGAGGCTACATGGGGGATGGGATCAGTTTTCAGCAATCCAATGATGTGCAGGTCGATCAATGTGTGGTTGAGCTTTGTGCTGGTTTTGGCCTGCACCCGGGCAGTGGTTCCCAGCGCCCGTCGGTGACTCATTGCCGGGCGATCGCCAACGATGAGGATGGTTTTTTCTTTTGCTGGCGGGTGCGGGGTGGCATCGCTCGTGGCAATTGGCTCGAAGGCAATGGAGGTTATGGTATGTCCATCGGACACAAGGACAGTGATAACTTCGTTCAGCAGAATACCATTGTGGGTAATAAGATGGGTGGGGTTTACTGGCGGGCTGAGAGTGAGCCCATGGCTGCACACCGCATTACCTTTGAGGGCAATACAGTCCGAGACAACAAGGGTTGGGGGCTATTTGTGGATGGGGCAACCAACGGGACCATTATTCGAAATAATTTGATTGAAGACAGTGGCAGCGGCCAGCAACAGACTGGCATAAGGATCGGTCAGCAGGCCGGTGAAGTCGCTCTGGAAAAC
The DNA here is from genome assembly GCA_023257935.1 of Verrucomicrobiota bacterium. Classification (GTDB taxonomy): domain Bacteria; phylum Verrucomicrobiota; class Verrucomicrobiia; order Limisphaerales; family AAA164-E04; genus UBA7971. Next base: position 1,891 of record JALRAZ010000399.1, on the reverse strand, counting down.
AACACTGTGAAGGCCGCCCATAAGATGGTGGATGAACGTCGATAAAATCTCAAAAATGAACATTCCTTTTTCTGCCCAATTTTCTGCGCGGTTTGCGGTCCTGGTTTTCCTCTTGATGGGGGATGCCCCAGGTTGGGCAACCCTCCACGCAGCCGAACCGGTGATCCGTCAGGCCAGTGCCACCGGTATTCGTCATGGCATCCTTTTGTGCGGAAACACCACTGTATTGATCAATGAACAGAACGAAGTGATCTGGGAGATCCCCAAAGCGTCCCGGGATGGCTACGTCCTGCCCAATGGCAACATTCTCTTTTCAGCCAGCAATGTCGCTACCGAAATGAGCCGTTCGGGGCAAACCCTTTGGACCTACTCCCTGGATCCTGCCAACAAGGAGTTGGGCACGGCTGTGCGTTTGGAAAATGGTCATACCTTGGTGGTGGAGAGAGGCCCCATGCCGCGTTTGCTGGAAGTCACCCGGCATGGAAAAATCGCTGCGGAGATTCCCCTGCAGCCTGAAACCGACAACGATCACATGCAGACCCGTATGGCGAGAAAACTTCCCAATGGGAATTACTTGGTACCTCACCTCCTCGCATTCAAGGTCAAGGAATACACTCCTTCAGGTGAAGTGGTGAATGAAATCCGCACGGATTTGCCCGAACTGGGGGGTAGAGAGGCCGAGAACTGGCCTTTCACGGCCATTCGCATGGAGAATGGGCATACTTTGGTGAATCTCACCCATGGGAACAAGACCGCCATCTTTGATGCTTCAGGCAAGGTGGTATGGAAGGTGGATAACGGAGATCTAGAGGGTCGCTTTGCCGATCCTTGCGGTGGACAGCTCCTACCCAATGGGAATGTGGTGATCACCAGTTACGCCCAGCGGGATTCATCCAAGGTGCGTGTGTTCGAGGTCAATCCTCAGAAGGAAGTGGTTTGGGAACTCTTTCACTCAAATGCCTATGCTCATGGCATCCACGTCGTGTCCACTCAGGGGCGTCCCTTGGAAATTCCGTTCTTGAAGTTAGTGGGTGTGGACCGCGTTTTTGGGTGCTTCAAACCGCTCTCAATCGCTTGTTAGTGAATATCACTTTCGAGTCAACCCGCCTCAGACCGTTTGCCAGCCTTGGATCCTTTGCAGCTTAGGGACGCTGTGGCTTCCCCTCGGCAAAATCCATGAAATAGTGCCAATCCTCTGGGAGTGATTGATGCCCTTTCGAGTGGTAGTGATAGGCCATGTGGGTTCCCATTAGCGGCTTATCCAATGTCAGCCCCTCGTTGCCACCCAGAATACCGGCCCCCAATAGCTCGAAGACCGGTTCAGCTGCTTTCATGGCTAAAAATTGTCCTTCAGGATCGCTCCACTGGTCTGTTAACCCCCCATTGATATAGATTTTCCGAGGGGCGATCAAAGCCAGAAGCATGTGCTGGTCCACTGGTAGTTGATCCCACTTGCCAACCCATTGCTGTAGGTTTCCCGCAAATTGCCAATAAAAATTTTGAGCCATATCGTCCAAGGTTTCACCCCAGTCTCGACGGATCAGGGATGCGCCCATCTCGCCGGGCACGATACTCATCACCGCAGCAATCCTCTCGTCTTGAGCTGCCGCCCACAGAGCCGTCTTGCCTAACCGCGAAGCACCCGTGAGGCACAGCAGCTTACGATTGATTTCAGGCATGGTTTCCAACAAGTCCAGGGCCTGGCTTGCACCCCAGGCCCAGGCGCTGATGGTGCCCCATTGATCGGGCAGGGGGCGATCTTGGTTTGCCGACAAGGTGGATCCGATGACCCCATCTTTCCAACGATCCGGTCGATCAGGCTGAATGTCACCATAACCCATTTGGGCATAGGCCCACCCGCGCGCAAGAACAAGCTCCTTGGGTTGAAAGC
>JALRAZ010000254.1 GCA_023257935.1 Verrucomicrobiota bacterium | reverse complement strand
CTGGATCAGGGGCTAGGTTTTGAACTCTATTCCTTCGGACTGAACGGTGAGGAAGAAGGAGGTTTGCGTCAGGAGCAAACGGCCGCCAAAGCAAGTCACTCCGGCGATGATCTGCTGATTCGAGTGGCTGCTAGAGAGATGCAACCACCACGTTTCATCCCCAGCCCCTAGCTGAGCAGCTCCAATCCCTTTGGCTTGCGATCACGCCGCAAAAGCCTGATGATCATCAGAGTATGGCTTTTTATGTTCAACAGTGGGTGAATAATCTCCCAGAGGGCGCGACCTTGATCTTTCTCTCTACCCTGGGCCTGCTTATGGTCGGATGGGTCAGTGCCATTGTGCTGACCGCCAGAACCAAATGGCTCGCCTTGTTGACCTTCTTCCCACTCACTCACCCATTGGCCATGGTTGCCATGGTTCTCAAGCAAGGCTCGGCCTCTTTGATCCCCATCGGATCTTACATCCTAGCGGCGGTGATCTGGTTCAGTGGATCGCAGCGCCTTTACAACCAGGAAACCAAGCAACTCGAAGACTACCAGTTGCAATTGAAACAAGCTGGTGAACCTCTTGAGCTGGAAAATTTTCAACAGGTCTCTGATGACCCCGACCAAAATGTCTGGGACCACCCGTATCTGAAACTACTTGCCACTGCTAGCAAGACAGGTAGCGAAGGCGAACAAGCCCGCAAGGAGATGGGACAACGTTACGTCCCGCTTGAGTTACCCAGAACACGATTGAGGATCCAGGTGGACAAGGGCCCCGATCCTGAGAAGTCAGGGCTCTACAGCCCGAATGAATCGATGCTTTCCAATGCCATCCACCTGCTTCAGCCCAAAGATGAGTTCGAACCAGTAGAGGGGATTGAGTATCCAACGGATCGACAGAACGTCCTGGATACGCTCAAGCCTCTGATCGATGGAATGCAAGAAGATCTCGAGCAGCTTTCGCAGGCCCTAGGGCGCGAGGAGAATATTTACCCCCATCAGTGGGAAGCAGGCTTCGGCATGCTGTTGCCACAATTATCCAAGCTCAAGCAATTCAGCCAAGCTACCAGTCTGGCCACATTGTATCATGTCTGGAACAGGGATCCCAAAGCTGCCCACCAGACAGCACAGCTGGGTCTGAGAACAGCCGAAGTGCGAGATTCGGCACTGCTGATCTCCTGCTTGGTCCAAATCGCCCAAGTCAGCATCACCCTCGGTTCCATTGATGAGGCCCGCCAGCACCATATCTGGCAGGATGAGGATTGGTTACAAATTAGCAAGCAACTGGATTCCTATTCGATGATTGAGCTGATGGATGAAAGCCTGCGCACCGAAAGAGCCATTGGTCACGCCACCATGCGTCCCATGCTCGATCGCCCTCCCATGGAGGCCATGCGCTACCTGCGCCAGTTGGGTCAGCAAGATGTATGGGGTGTGTCTCTGGCCGAGGCAAGCTGGATGGAACGGGCAGCAAATTTGATAGCAGGTCGCTTTGCTCAAGCCTTCCTGGCCAGGCAGTGGCGATTGTGCCTCATGGGTTATGAAACCATGATCAAGGATCTTGAAAAAGCAGCCAACGCCTCGCAGAACGAACCTTGGAAAGAGGTCTTGGTTTCCTGGGATCAGCTTTCATTCAAGACGGACTACGGTGTGCTTGGAAGCATGCTACTCCCTGCTTTGGACAAAGCCCAGGCAAAGGCTGTAAGGTCGCAATTGGAGATCG
>JALRAZ010000338.1 GCA_023257935.1 Verrucomicrobiota bacterium | reverse complement strand
GCAAGCGATGGTTTCAGAGGATCACCAAACTTTGTTCAAGAACACCCTGTGCTGGCTTATCGCCTGTCAATCTTGTCCCAACTTTGATCTTTCAATCCAAATTGAGTCACCCCAGCCAGCTGAACAGACGCCATCCCACTGGGTATTTGAAGGACGGGTTCAGCACCTGGGTGAATGCCTTGCCTCAGGCACCTACGTGGATTTGACATGGGACGACGCGCTAAGCCTTGTTGCTTTGCATATCGAGACGGGGTGGTCAGAGGTCTTACCTGGGAGATTGCGCTGGCATCTGGGCGGAGTAGGAAGCAATCAGCACCACACCTTCACCCTAGAGATGCGCGCCCCTGAGGAGGATGCGTGGTTGCTGGCCGCAAGGATTGAACCGGCCACTTTTGAAGCCTACCCAGCTAACAACTCCTGGTTGCTGGGCAAGCTTGCCATCAACGCTCCCAACAACCTGAGCCCCCTGCGGCTATTTGATGGCACCCCAGGGCTGTATCTACCGCCCTCAAAGACAGGTGAACCCTGGCAACTGGAAGGCTCACAGGACCTCATCCATTGGATGGGGTTGTCTCGGCATCAACCTGAGATGATGATCCCTATGCCGCTTGATCAGTCTGGGCTCGTGCCCTGGCGTTTTTTCCGTCTCCGCCACGCAAGCCCACAACTGAAGCCGTAGCTGCCATCAGGATATTGACTCGCCAAGGCCATACCGTAGCCAACAAGCGCTAGGCGGTTTTCCCTCAGCCCCCGATCCTGCCCTTTACTCTCCTCCTTGCCCTCGCAGCTGGATCACCGCATGGAAAGCGGGCTTGGGCAGTCGATCGCGACCAAAAAGCAAAGGGTAATCGGTTCGACCACGAATGGGAAAGTTGTTGAGCCAGGATGACTGGTCTGTCACCCCCCAGAACGTAACCCGGGTCACCGAGTCGCGATGGTCCAAAAGCATCCTGAACAATGCCGCATAGCGCTCTGCCAACTGCTGCTGCACGGCATCAGGAAGACCTTGCGGGTAAGGATTCCAACGATCTTCACCATCGATGCGCTGTGAGATATCCGCACTGCCAGGTCCAGGGGTTGGGATGGCCTTGATATCCAACTCTGTGAACATAACTTTCAGCCCAGTGCTGGCGTAGGCCTTAACGCTCTCTTCAATCAGTGCCAGCTCTGGGGTCTCCAGGCGGTAGTGAGCTTGCATCCCGATCGCAGTGATGCGCACCCCGGCATCCTTGAGCATCTGGACCAGCCGTAGTACCCCTGCCCGCTTGTCAGGACGGTGAAGCGAATAATCATTGTAATAGAGTTCGGCATCCGGATCAGCCTCATGAGCCCATTGAAAAGCCTTCACCAGGTAATCCTGACCCACGATTCGCATCCAGGGAGACTGCCTGAGGCTTCCATCATCATTGAGGGCTTCATTGACCACATCCCAGCCGTGAATTCGGCCCTTGTAGCGGCCGACAACCCTAAGGATGTGCTCACGCATCCGCTCGAGCAGCAACTCACGTGAGATCGGATTCCCACCCTC
>JALRAZ010000330.1 GCA_023257935.1 Verrucomicrobiota bacterium | reverse complement strand
GCGATCAGGGAGCGCATTTGTCCATAGAAGGTTTCCCTAGGATCGCCGGCAAGGTCTGACTGAATGGCGGTTACCGATTCATCGTACACCGCCAAAGCCAACTCACCTTGCACCGCCTGGCCGGCCTGATCGCGCACCTGGATCGTAACGGCCGCTTCCTGCCGAGGGCTGTAGGCATCCTTGTCGGTATCCACAGTCACCTCCAAAAAGGCGTGGGTCGGGGGCACGATGACCGACTCCTGATCCTGAGTCACATTGTGATCACTGACGCTGAGGGCCTGCACATAGATATTGGGCACGTGCGCAGCGGTGATCTCCAGAGGCACCATGCGCACGCCGCCAGCCACATGAACCACCCGATGCTCAAGCATTTGCTCAGCACCCAGGGTCAGCAGCACCCAGCGATCACTCACTGGAACGCTCAACATCATGGGCGCCGTCTGGCCAACCTGAAAGGTCTCCTTGTCGAGGATGATCTCGACGCCTTGGGAATGATAGCCAAGGTCCTGATCCTCAGGTCCTCCCACCCAGAGGTCGCATTCGGCCCTTACCTCCGAACCCGGACCAGGCATGCCGCCTGGGCGTTGGTCCTGACTGGTCCACACAATGGTATAATAACCGCGTTCAGTCGGAGTGAAGACATAGAGTGCCTCACCCGAGGCATCGCTACTCAACGCCGCTTCACCTACCAATTCGATCTCATACCCTCTTTCCTTGAATTGCCAAGGGCGCTGATCCGGGCGACTGGGTGCAGGCGGGAAGCCAGGCCTCTGAAGGGAATCCGAACCATCTCCCTTGCGCTCGACTTCCAGACCTTCAGGAGAGATCCAGATTTCACGCCAGCGCTTGCGAAGCACCTTGATCTGCCCTTGGCGAGCCAAAGGACGCTCCTGAATATCCTGAATGTGAATATCGAAGACGGCTTTCTGAGAGGGCTCGATCACGCGATGATCGCCCACAATCTGAGCAAAGTGTCCCTGCCGTGAAACCCGCACCTCCTTTTGGGTGACCACCTCTCGACGGGAGGCATCGCTCACGCGTACCTCCACCCGATAGCTCATGTCGGTCGACAGGTCATCACTGGAATCAAACGTGATGAGCGCATGCCCCTGCGCATCGGTCTGAATCGACCATTCCTTTTCCAGGATCTCAGGCTGGTGCCCAAGCCTCATGCGTCCCGCTTCCTCCTGCACCTTCATCCAGGGATAGGGACGAGGCGAGGGAAAAACCATCTGGTAGGGCCGACGATACACCCTGACCTGGGCTTGAGCATCGGTCACGGGGCCTCCAAAATAGTAGGAGGCCTGGAGATCCAGACTCACTGCATCCCCTGGGCGCGGCACCTCGGGTATCTCTCCCTCTTGGGATTTTGGCCAATCCAGGGCGAGCTTCATTTCGGGGAGCTTGTACTCTTCAACGCGAAAAAGGGTGTGGTTGGCAACCCATTGATCGTCCTGCCCCTTGAGTTCGAGTCGATACATTCCCAGAGGAGTATCGCCGGGAATCTCCCACTCTCCGTGCAGCGAACCGAAAGCATTGAGGGTCACTGCCGACTCAGATACCGTGGCTCCACGAGGATCCACGATACGGCACTTGAGATCAGCCTGAGCCGGCGTGATGTAGCCACTCTCATCGCGCTGTCGCACGATGGCCTTCCAATACACCGTTTCCTTGGGACGGTAGGCAGGACGATCAGAGAAGGCGTACACTGTCCAATGATCTTGCTGGGCGCGGCGATTGCCTGGATGGTGCAGCAAGGTCAGGTTTTGCCCGCCACCCTTGGCGGCGGTAATCAGCCAGGAAGAGCCATCGGCCTGCTCGGATTCCATCACCACCAGGCCCTGGGCATCGCTTCGACGATCAAAGGCTGTCCATTGCTGTTCACGCCCCCGGCGAGTCTGCTGCCAGAGGCGAACCGATGCATCGGGAAGCGGTCGACCGTTACGCGCATCACACACCCAAATGAGCATGCGATTGGAGGAAGCCCTAGCGGTGACCATGAGATTGCTGACCAGGATCCATTCGCGGCTCAGCTCCTTGCCTCCGCTGGAAGCAATGGCCAGGTAGGCACCCTCGGGCAAGGATTCCTTGAGCACCCACTCCTTGTGGCCGGGATCATGGCGTCCCAAGTCTTTGGTCTGAACTGCTTCTTTGAAGACCGGTTCCTGATCCAGCACCGCCACGGACTGAAGCCACTGATAGGAGCCCAATTCACCTCGATTACCCAAGGCGAGATCCTTCACCAGCTCCATGGGATAGACCTTGAGTTCAAAGGATTCGAGGTTGCGCCAGTGCACATGCAATCGAATCTTGGATTCGGGCTTGAAAGCATGATCCACGGCCAAGTCCGCTCGTACTTGAAGGATGTCCTCCACGCTACGACTGGCCTGAGCATGATAGCGCGTCTGTGCTTCATCGTAGAGTTCCAGCAGCCGACGCCACACCTTGAGCGCGGCCGGGTAATCAGGCAGGAAGGACCACTGACCGTCCTCTCGCTGCTCAGCCCGCCCCTGCGACCCCAGCCACTGGGCCTGCTGAGCCAGCGCGTCATCCAGCCATGCATGCTTGGTCGTGGTGTCGGTTGCCCTCTCGAAGGCTCGCAGGATGCGTTCGTAAGAGCGTGCCTGCACCCCCCAGCGCTGTTGCAGAGACCGAGCCAGCAGGTAGTAGGCATGCGAGCGATCCTCCGGAGTCAGGGCAATGCGGGTGGCCTGCTCAAGGACATCCACCGGTAGATAGTTTCCGGCACTGCCGTATATTTCATAGGGCCTGGCCTGCGGCACCGCAGAAGCTTTCCAAAGGATGTTCAGAAACCGATCCCGTGCGACCTCCAGGTCCGACGAACCAGCCCAGAAATCCAAGGCTCGCTGATAAGCCGACCAAGCCTGAGCCCATTGACGGCGATTGCGGGAAGTCCACCAGAAGTCTCCCAAAGATTCCAGCAACGCGGCCTCCAAGGCATCGACTCCCTGAGAAGCATCGCGATCGTCCACCATGCGCTGCAGCGACCTGCCCACCTCCATCAAGGGCCCTTGATCGGGTTGTTGTGTGGCACTCAGGGAACGCCACTGGCTGTCTAATCGACGAAAAAGAATCCATCGCTGCTGTGAGGCTGTGAGGGTCTCATCCTTCACATCGATACCCTGGTAGGCTTCCAGGGAGCGCTGGAAAGCGCCTTGGGCAAAGAGGGCTTCGGCCTCAGTGAGGGCTGGCAGTCCTTCCATCCAGGGAGAGACCGCTCCAAACAAACATTGAGTGGCGATGAACCAGGAACCCATCCACAGGCGTATCATGTGAATCATGCTAACAGTTAAGACGGCGGGAGTCGTGATTAATTAGCAGGTTTCCCCAAAAAGATGTCCTTCCACCAGGATGAAGCCTACATTGCTCTGCATGCGTAGCTTTTTCCCTGCCTGGCACTTGATCCACTCTCTCCTGGGATGCTCGGCCATGCTCGCTTTCTTGCTGCATCCGGAGGTTCTGCAGGCAGCTGAATCCTGGACCGGCAAACCTATCCCTGGCTACCGAGGCATCTGGTTTGATTTGGGCCAACGCTCTAGTTATGGCTCCAAGTATTCCGGCGGCTTGGGCACTTACACGGCCAAGCATGGCCCGCTGGCTATCTATGCCGAAGCGGTGGATCGTACTTTTTTTGTCTACGGAGGCACCCCTGAGGCCGGCCAACGCCACCTGCTGGCCATGATCGGTGCCTACGATCACTCAAGCGGAGAGGTCCATCAACCGCATGTGGTGCATGACAAGGAAAGTGTGAATGATCCACACGACAACCCTTCCCTTTCCATGGACCCGCAGGGTCATCTTTGGGTCTTTGTCAGTGGGCGGGGCAGGCATCGGCCCGGCTTTGTCTATCGCAGTCGTCATCCCTACGATCACACAGCCTTTGAGAGGGTGCTGGAAGCTGAGTTCACCTACCCTCAACCCTGGTGGCTGGGAGAGGACGGGTGCCTGCATCTCTTCACCCAATACACCCGGGGCCGAGAGCTTTATTGGAACCAGAGTCAGGATGGCCGAAACTGGACCCCTCCTCGCAAGCTTGCCGGCATGGGGGGTCATTATCAGATCAGTCACAGCGTCGGCAAACGCGTGATCACCGCCTTCAACGCCCACCCCGATGGCAATGTGGATCTTCGCACCAATCTTTATTACCTCCAGACCCATGATCTAGGCAAAAGCTGGCAGACCATCACCGGTCAGGAGGTCACCCCACCATTAACCGATTTCAGCCATCCGGCCCGCGTGGAAAATTATCAAGCACAGGGCCGCTTGGTTTACCTCAAGGACCTCGTCCTGGATGAGGCGGGTCAACCGATCATCCTCCATCTCATCAGTGATCATCATCAACCCGGCCCACACCGTCGTCCTCGCTTCTGGCGGGTGGCTCATTGGAGGGACGGTGCCTGGGCCATGGAGGACATCGCACCGGCATGGCACAACTACGACATGGGCTCCCTCTACGTTGAGAAGGGGCAAGCCTGGCGTCTGATCGCACCCACGGCACCCGGGCCACAGCAACATGGCACCGGAGGTGAGGTCATTCTGTGGGAGCGGCAAGCTCCAGGAAAATGGCAACCCATCAAGGCCATCACCCACCACAGTGAGCGCAACCACGCTTACGTGCGACGACCCTTGCACGCTCATCCTGATTTTGCGGCCTTCTGGGCTGATGGCAACCCCGACAGGCTCTCCCCTTCCCTTCTTTATTTTACCGATCGAGAGGGGGCAGGACTCTGGCAGCTTCCAGAAACCATGAGGACAGGTACCGCCAAGCCTATTCCAAGGCATTGAGGGTCCTGGAGGGACTCAATACTCCTTGGCGAGAATGCGGGCGGCAAACAGTCCCTGGTGATCGGGGGCCTCCACAAACACCGAGACCAACAGGCCTTCTCCGTCCAGCTCAGTCTGCGAAAGTGCTCCCTGCTCGCTCTGGGCAAATACCACCCGCTCCCAGGGATCGCTGATTTGTCGGCGGCGCACCACTTCGTAGGTCACCTTGCGTCGGGCCGCAAAAGTCAACTTGAGTCGCTGGCTTTGGCCCAGATCCACCACTTGCGTGGTCAAGGTAAAGCGCAGGCGAGGCACCAGCACATGCAGGCTTCCATCGGCTTGCTCCTCCGAAGCATAGGTCTCCAGGCCAAAAGGCGACGGGCCACTGATACGAGAGCCATCGAGACGAAATCGTGAGGCATGGCATGGGCAAACGTGGGCCTGCGAACCGGGGCTGAAGGTGCGCACCGCACAAGAGCCATGCGGGCACTCTGCGCTCATAGCCTTGAGTGACCCGTCCTCGAGTCGGTTGATCAACAAAGGATGGAGGGTGCCATCAGGCTGGTGATTGGATCGGATGGGATTGAACCCCAAGCGGATGGAGCCACCGCTCTGGTTCAGGGCCGGGTAATCATTGGGCTGGATGGAGAGCAGCCCTTGGTTGCCTTCGGCCGAAGGGATCAGTTCTGCCGAAAGATGAAGGCGCCTCATGCCCGAGACACCGCTCATCCAGGCAGTGCTCAGCAGGAGGGTTCGAACAAAAGATCGACGCGGTGCTTCCATGACAGAACCACAGCATGATCCATACCGCCTCAGCCCTGCAATGAGGAAACAAAGCGGGCCATGCGCTCCATGCCCTTTTCCAGATGCTCCATGCTGGTGGCGTAACTGATGCGCAGGTAGTCATCCGCGCCAAAGGCAATGCCTGGCACCGCGGCTACCTGAGCCTCTTCAAGCAGGCGCTCGCAGAAGACCGATGAATTCAGGCCCGTGGCTGCAATGTTGGGAAACAGGTAGAAGGCACCCTGGGCATTCACGCAGCTCACACCCGGCATGGAGGACAGCTGCTCATGGGCAAAGCGGCGGCGGCGATCAAATTCAGGCAACCAACTCTTGAGGTGATCCTGAGAGCCTCTCAAGGCCTCAACCCCACCTTTCTGCGCAAAGGAGGTCGGGTTGCTGGTACTGTGACTCTGGATGGCATTGATGGCCTTGGCAATGGGCTCAGGCGCTGCCATGAAGCCAAGGCGCCAACCCGTCATCGACCAGGCCTTGGCCAAGCCATGGGTGATGATGGTATGAGCCTGGTGTTCGGGAGAAAAGGAGGCCACACTCTGATGCACCGCATCGCCGTAGATCAGGTGCTCATAAATTTCGTCGCTGAGGATGAGGATCCCCTTTGAGACGCACACATCCCCCAGGGCTTTGATTTCCGC
>JALRAZ010000169.1 GCA_023257935.1 Verrucomicrobiota bacterium | reverse complement strand
TCCAGGTCCGAGGTTTCACAGTCCAACGCTATAAAAGGATGTTCACGGCACTGGGCAATCCATTTTTTCAGCTCCTCTTCCTCTATCAGACAAAGGAAATGGTGAGGATAATCCTGCAAGGTTTGCTTGGCCGGGTGGGCTTCATCCGAACCCGTGCTAGCTTCATAGCCCTGAGCCTGAACCAGGAGTTCAAGCTGTTGGTCTTCGCTGCCTTCTTGCTTGGTGGCTTGGATACCATCCTTGGAGGCCGATGAGCTACCTAAGAGGCGTTTAGCGTGACTACGAAATTCAAGTTGCCCCAGCAAAACATCCAGCTTGTTGCGATCAGGTTCTTGTAACTCTAGGGAAACCAGATCTAGGCCCAAAGGAACCTCTACATCAATGGTGGCCAGCTGTTTGGATAGTAGAGCTTGTTGTGCATGCTCGCGTAGACGTTCCCCTAGTTTACCTTTGATCTCGGAAGCCTCTTCAAGGATGGCCTCCATGGAGCCGTATTGACTTATCAACTTGATAGCGGTCTTCTGCCCCACACCAGGAACCCCTGGAATATTATCGGAGGCATCACCCCATAATCCTAGAATATCGATTACTTGAGAGGGTTGGTCTATCTCCCAGCGCCGACAGGTTTCAATGATCCCCTCACATTCAGCAGGCCCGCCTTTACGTCCAGGCTTCAACAAGAATATGTGATCGGTCACCAGTTGAGAAAAATCCTTGTCTGGAGTCACCATGTAGGTGGTGAAGCCTTCGGATTCCGCTCTGCGAGCGAGGGTTCCAATGATGTCGTCAGCCTCATAACCATCCTGCTTGATGACGGGCAAATTCATAGCCTCGCAGAGCTCATGAAACCAAGGCAGGCAAGCGGCAAGTTCTTCCGGCATGGCCTCACGCTGAGCTTTGTAGGCTGGGTAGAGTCGGTGACGGATCGTGGGTGCCGAGGTATCAAGGGCTACCGCCATGTGAGTCAGCGGGTATGATGCTTTGAGTTCCAAGACGACATTGAGGAACCCATGCAGTGCTGAAGTGTTGAGACCTTTTGAGTTCCGAATCGGATTGGTCACAAATGCAAAGTGCGCCCGATAGAGCAGTGCCATCCCATCCAGAAGAAACAAGGTCTTTCCCATGCCCTTGTTTCTAACCGGCGCGGAGGCACCTGGTCACGAATTAAAGTCCGATAGACACTGAGATTAGCTTTCTATTTGGTTGAGATAACAGGGATCTTTAGATTAGTTAACACTTAGTTGATTTAAGGGTGTTCTCAACATTTTGCATGGAGCTCAAATCAGCACCCACCTCCCCCGTGAAAAAAAAGTCTACCAGAGCACAGAGCATTTTTGGCCGTTTGAGGAGCACGTCAACCTCGGACGGTTGGACAACCCTGGCCATAGCTCTGATCTATTTTTTAGTGGGCCACTTGAACATTGAGTTCAGTGCCCCGGACACAGGCGCATCGGCTGCTTACATTCCCGCAGGGCTCTCGGTGACGCTGGTATTACTACTTGGCCATGGTGTCTGGCCAGCCATTGCCATGGGAGCACTCCTTGTTGAGGGTTTTCTGCTTATCAATGCAGGTGGTTTCCCATCAGGCATCTCCATCTTGCTTTGCCTGCTATCGGCTGGAGCCAGCACCGCACAAGCCATCCTTTGCTCTGCTTGGATTCATTCTCGCAGAGAGAGC
>JALRAZ010000057.1 GCA_023257935.1 Verrucomicrobiota bacterium | reverse complement strand
GCAAAATGATGTGGTGACTCCGATGACAGAAGCCGACGGTTGGTTGGGTATCCAGGCACCTGCTCAGGCTTTTGCCTACATTGCCAGTGACTTTGTGACCTTGAGCCCAGCCGTTGAAGATCAGACTGATCCGGAGACAGTTGAAGGCAATCAGGTGAAAGATCCAGAGGAGAATCTGGAGCCGCCTTTGCTCATCATTGATGATCCCAACAAGGAAAGCCCCACGATCATTCAGGCCACCGTCTCAGGCAACCAGCCAGATGTTATCGAGCCTGAGGTTGTTCAGGCCGCAGAGGCAGAAATAGCTCAGGAGACACGCGTTGCCGATCGGGTGGAGCCGCCTGTGGCACCCTCACCAGAGCGTAACGGGGCATTATCCAGGCCACTGGTCGATGTTGAACCTACCGAGGTGACGACAGCGGTGCCTGCTATTCCTGAGCAAGAAACAGAGGATTTATCGGAGCGACTGAGGCGCATCGTCACCCGGGAGGGAATTGTCAAGCGCAGCCGCAGTATTCAGGCGCCCACCTACCATCGATTAGAAGACCCGGCGACCCATCGCACCATGAACTATCTCTACACTGGGGGGCTACACCTCAATCGTGAGCCGATGGCATCAGATCTTAAGCCCTATGAACAATACCGTATTCGGGTCACGGGCCAAGAATCAGTCGATCCACAATGGCCGGGGATTCCGGTCATCGAAATTGAATCCTTGCGACTTATTGACTGATTAACCATGGATAATCTGATTGATGGGCGTCGCATTGCTGGGGACATGCATGCGGAAACCGCCCAAAGAGTGACCTGTCTCAAAGAGCAAGGGGTGGTTCCAGGGCTGGTTTTTATCCGAGTGGGCGAAGATCCTGCTTCCCGGGTCTATGTGGGGATGAAGGAGAAAAAGAGTCAGGAGCTTGGGATTGATTCAAGGACTCTTGTGCTCGATGAATCGACCACTCAAGAGGCTTTGTTAGGTCTGATTGCCGATTGCAACGCTGACCCCACCATCCATGGCATTTTGGTGCAGGCCCCTTTGCCCCCTCACATCGATGAAACCATTGTCTTTGCATCGGTTTCACCCCAAAAGGATGTGGATGGGTTTCATCCTGTGAATGTAGGGAAATTGATGCTTCATCAACCCGATGGTTTTCGGCCCTGCACGCCTGCAGGCGTGCACTCTTTATTATGCCGATCGAATGTTCCACTGGAAGGTGCTGAGGTGGTCATCCTAGGCCGGGGGAATATCGTGGGTAAGCCCATGGCGGCCATGTTGCTGCAAAAATCGCCACAGGCCAATGCGACTGTGACCTTATGCCATTCTCGAAGTCAAGGCGTCGGGGAGCATTGTCGACGGGCAGACATTATCATTGCGGCTATGGGGGTGCCGCATTTTTTGAAAAAGGATATGGTTAAGCCTGGTGCTGTGATCATTGACGTCGGAGTCAACCGCATAGCTGATCCAGGCTCTCGAACGGGCAGTCGATTAGTAGGGGATGTCGACTTTGATGCTGTTCAGCCCATTGCGGGCATGATCACTCCAAATCCCGGTGGGGTTGGCCCTATGACCATTGCCATGCTCATGGCTAATACGGTTCTTGCCGCCGAAAGAGCTTGCTCCAGTTAATTCATTCCAGAAGCGAAGGCACGCTTTCTTGTAAGCAAATCAATTTTTATGGATCCATCTAGAATATTACCAGATCTGCAAAGTTCTCTACTCTGTGAGGACGTGAGGCAGGAGGCCAACGGCAATTTCATGCTCATTGGAGTGATTGGCCTTGTCAGGGTGCCTCGCTTGCCGGTGACAGCACTCAAGCTTTGTGTGTTCAATCGCTGGGCTGCAGGTTTTGGCCAGTTTACCGAAGAGGTGCGCCTGCTTGGCCCAGATCAATCAACCTTGGTTCGAAAGAGCTCCGTTAAATTTGCCCTCAAAGATGTTAACACGCATGCTACCAACGTCTCGCTTTTTGGCCAGGTAGAGTTCAAAGAAGCTGGGGTTCATTTTGTCGAAGTGCTGGTTGATGAAGTCATGAAACTTCGCTACCCGCTCAACGTGGTACTCGTCCCTCCCAAGCAGCCCGCTGGGGGGGCACAGGGTAGTACCCCGCCGCCGCCAGCCAACTAGGGGAGCTTAAAAACTCAGTCCGGGCAGGTGAGCCATGCTGCCATTGCATCCCAGAGGCCTCGTTCAGCACACCGGGCAGCCGTTGAGTCGCCTTCTAGCCGGAACGCTGCTCGCAGGCCTTCTCAGCGGAGCTGTGCTCATGCTGCCCTTGTGCCAGTGTTGGTTGCCGGTGGTGGATGAGGCAATCACCCGGACTCCATCTAAAACAGTCATCGCTCAGGCTACCCTGAAATCATCCATTGAGGGGCAAAGGTTGCTAGCGGCTAATCGCTTTCTCTCTGTCAACATGGTGCTTGGCCCTCATGAGGTATCAAGCTCTACCTCAGATGTCAGGCTCCTGCTTCAGGAGCATCACCTCAGGGTTGGTTCCATCGCGGGTTTCATTGATTTCAGCTACCCGGGTGGCTACCAAATCAACCTTGACTCCAGCGCCTTGATGCCTTGGTGGACCTCGCGCAAACCATTCATTTTATCGCTCATCTGGTTGGTGATTTCTTTCTCCCTAGTTGGAAGCTGGCTCGGCTTGGCCTTAATCTATTGCCTGCCCATCCGATGGCTCGCTGCGTTGTTTGGGCGATCACTCCGATCCGCAAAGGCTTTTGCCCTGGGGCTTTTGGGGCTAGGCCCGGGGGCCATCATTGCCTTGCTAGCCGCTCTTTTATATGGGAATGAGCGTCTCTCACTGCAGGAATATCTCCTTGCGATGGCCTTGCATTGGGTTGTCCCCTGGATATGGATTGTGCTGAGCTTACGCCACATCCCGCTGGGTGCCACCCAGGACAATCCTTTTACCCATCAAGGCACCGACCAATCGTCCAATCCTTTTCTCTAGGCTCATACCCTCATTAAGTAGAGTCGGTGGGCTAGAAGGGCTTTTTGTGCATCAATGCTACAGACCATGCCCTATGCTAAAGCGCCTGGCCTGGCCGGTTTCTATGCAACTGGACAGGGTTTGAGCAAGCATTCGGACATCTTCCAAAGTGTGAGCAGTACTGAAACTGAAACGCCAAACCCCGTGTGGGGATGCGTTGGGGTAATCTATCAAGGGGGCATAAATACCAGCCATATCCAGTCGCTGACCAACGCTTTTTGCATGGGCTTGAGAGGTTGCCGCCAAAGCGATGACGGGAAATTTCAATGTATCGTGTCCCAAGCTTTCCCAATATTGGTTGAAGTGCTCAAGTCGGTGATGGAGGCTCGTCAAAAGCTCCGGATGATGGCTGAGGTATTCCAGGCTAGCCAGGGTGGCCTGGGCGAGCATTGGGGGCAGGGGAGTGTGACCAGCCCAACCTTTGCTCCCAGCCATGATCGAGTCAATGGAGGGAAGGGTTCCGATCACAGCTCCTCCATGGCAGCCTAATGCCTTGGAAAGACTCACACTCAATAATAGATTTCTATTTCTTTTGGATCCACCCTCTAGAAGCCCCTGGCCATGTTGACCTAGGCAACAGAAGCCATGAGCGTCATCCACAATGAAGCCTACCTCAGGGGGCAGTTGCTCATCTAAGTCATCAAATGGCATGAGGGTGCCATCCAACCCGAAAACACCATCACTCAGTAGGAACACACCTTTTTGATCGGGTAATTCATGATAAGTGCTGAGGGTTGAGGCCACATCCCTGTGGCGGTAGGGGTGCACCGAGCAACCGCTTAGGCGTGCCAAATCTTGAAGGCACGGGTGCGCGCGTTCATCGATCAGCAGGTGATGACCATGGCTTTGCAAGTGATCGGCCAAGCAGAGCGGGGCAAGGTAGCCAGCGCCGGTCAGCAGGGCTGCTTCCATCCCTGCCTGCCTGCTTAGCGCCTGTTCAGCAGCTTGGTAAACGGTTTGCTCGCCGGTTGTCTTGCGCGAAGCACTTACTGAGAGAAACGATGTATCTGAGAGCGCCACCTTCATGGCTTGGAGGGTGCCCAGTCGTCGGCTCATGCCCAGATAATCGCATCCGGCAAAATACAGTAATTTCCGCCCCTCATAGCTGATGTGACGTTCATCTAGGTATTGCCATGTTGACTTGGAGTAGGTCATGCAAGCATCGATAAAGGTTACCCTCAGAGGCCCGAGGTTGGCAGCAGGAACTCAAAAGTGGACTCAAATACTTCCGCTGCAGAGGTCATGGACTGGGCTAAATCCTCAGGAAGGGCAGCCTTTCGGGGTCTGACGACGCCCGCAATTTGACGCTGCGCGATCATTTGAGGCGTCCAATGATCTGAGGCCGTGTGATCCTGCAGGTAAAGCAGGCCCTGGAAGGGCAAGGGTTGTCCCGTTTGGGTGTCCAACCACCTGAGCGGTGCACCGACCCATGAAACACAGGCAATGATATCCTGATCACTTGGTATCTTTTCCTGAAGGGTGACCAAGTCCCAGTTTCCAGATTTGATCTCCTGGCTGGAAATCTCAATGGTGACCTCTTCTAGTCTCAGTTTTCTAAAGCGGGTCAAGACCCTGGCAAAGCCTTCATAGAAAGAATCTAGGGCTGCGGGTTCAGCTTCACCATCTTCAGGGAAAATAAGGAGGATACGGCCCTCTCTTAGTCTGGTATCCTTCAGGAGCTGTGTGGCCATCATGTATCCCGCCGAGGCCTGAGCTCGGTGGCTACGCTGCACCCCAGCAGATCCAAGGCTTATGCGGGTTTGCTGGATGGTGAGGTAAAGGCATCCCATCACGCATGCGATCATGAGTGATTTGGATAGCTTGGGGCGATGGTTATTGATCAGCCACCCGGTGATTCCCATGACAGCCAGGATGATCAGGAAGCCAGGATTCACCTTGGTAGGGGGGATTCGGCCTCCAGAGTAAATAATTCCCTTGGAGCCTCTTTGAGTGGAGCGACATGGCCATCCAGAAAGCAGGCGTTGGCCGTGCCAAAGATGATTTCACGATTGGAACGAGCGGTCAGGCGAGCGGTGCCAGAGCTCCACTCCGATCCACCATTGTGCCGATAGAGAACGTTTGCAGTGCCATCTTCATCCGCGTAAAGACAAGCGTCCCAGCCATCGGTATCGGCGTAAAGAAGGGTGCCGGTGGGGTCTTTGGCCAAGCGCATCCCCATGTCAGCACGTCCAAGATTGATGCGACTGTTTTGGGCGTAGGCAAGGAATCCCCAGACCCCTCCAGGGCGCATCACCCCAGTTTCATCCCTCTGAACGCTTGACGGGCAGATGAAAACCCCGCGACCTGATACATTGGTCCCTCGGCCCAGGTAAGGTTGCAGCTGTCGATACCAGATATTGTGAGGAGGATACCATCCAATGGGAAGTCGCTCAGTATCCTCATCATACATGATGGCTGCGAGTATTAGTTGACGTAACTGGTTGCTACAGACGATTGATTTCCCTTTGTCCTTGGCCTTTCCTAGGGCTGGAAGCAGCATGCCTGCAAGGATGGCTATGATGGCCACGACCACCAACAGTTCGATCAGGGTGAAAGCATTGGTCAGTCTCAACGGGCGACATGGCCTCGGGTGCTGAACAGATTGCAAAGAGGGTGGGTGCATGGCTGTGGGCAAGTGGCTCAGCGTGATAGATCAGGTCCTTTTTAACCTTTCATTAGCCGCTTGTCAAAATGACACCGTGTGATGAGTCGGGTGCGTGCTTCTCTTACCACCTCGTGGGGTGGGATCCAACCAGGATGACACATCTCAAGCCCTTTGCTTTAAATATCCTTGTCGGCTGTGGAACACGGCTTACACTCACCCTTTAGGCAAGGATAGCGTCAGGCGCATCCCATCACAGCCAATCGGGCCCATAGCTCAGTGGTCAGAGCAGGCGACTCATAATCGCTTGGTCGGGGGTTCAAATCCCTCTGGGCCCACCATCCTATCATGTGCTTTCAACGACTTTGTTTCCAAGGATTACACGCCTACCGATTGCCTCGATTCATGCTCGGATTGCTTGTCTGTTGGCTGTGTCTTGGGAAAACAAGTTCCTGGGCTGCGGACTGGCGCTTCTGGAAACGAGATAAGACAGCATCCAAGACTGAAGCATCCGAAGCATTCCTGCCCGTCGCCGATCAAGCTCAACAGGCGGATCTTCAGACAGCCGAGGCAAGCCGTTTGGAAGCTGAGAAAAAGCTCATCCGCGATTCTCGTCATCAAGGAAAGGCTGAAAATAAGAGGCAGGCTAAGCTTAAACAGGATGTCAGAAAGCGTCGCCTCGAGCAGACTAAACAACAAAAAGCTATCGCGACCAGGCAGAGGCAACTGACGAAGCAATTTAAGCAGAACCAAAAAACAGCCAACGCCAAACTCTCAGGCAGCAAACCTTCCTTCTTTAAACGGCTTTTTAGCCGCAAGCCGGCGTCTGATTCCTTTTTTATCCCTCAAGCAGATCATTAAGCCAGCCTCATGGCGATGGCTCAGGCAAAGAGTTCTCTGATGCGCTTGCCCCCATTGACGAGGCGAACTGGGCGTCCAGAGCTCTGATAAAGGGTTTGATGAGGATCAATTCCCATTTTCTCGTACAAGGATACTGCGAAGTCTTCGGGGCTGTAGACATTATCTGAAGCGTAAAAGCCACGTGCGTCGGTGGCTCCGATGATTTGACCTCCAGGGATGCCTGCTCCGGACATCAACACCGACATGGCATGGGGCCAATGATCCCGACCTGCATCTTTGTTGACCTTGGGC
>JALRAZ010000221.1 GCA_023257935.1 Verrucomicrobiota bacterium | reverse complement strand
CCCCAGTCGCAGAGATCGCCTTAATCCGGCGCAGAGGTGTGGGTAGCTGCAATACTGAACGTAAGGTTTCGGATTTGGGATCCAGTGCAAGCAGGCAGCCGCTGTTGCCTCCGGCAATCCACAGCTGATGGTTTTGGGAATCCCAGGCCAGATCCATTGGGTCGTGGGTGGGCGGTGTTGTCGAGTGCGTTCGGCCAAGGCAAGGGGTTAGCCCAATAAGGCACAAGATCCAGACAGCAAACCTATGTCTCTTCAGGTCATGACATGGAGTGGATGATGAGCCTGAAATCATGTTGGGTTGATAGAGCACCCCCAGTTTAGCGTCAATCGGATTTGTTTTTCCTGCCCATAGAAAACTTGCCACTTGAGATGGAGAGTCCTAGTAGGTGAACTCTTGCCATGAGGTTTCAAACCAACATTGGTTGAAGTCCAACTGACAAGCCGTTGGATCAATGGGGTCGGGAAGGAAGGCTAAATGATTCTTCTTTGCGAGCAACCCGCACATTTCTCTGACCACTTCGATGTCAAAGCAGCATATTTTGAAACGTCCTGGGCGATAATCGCGTTGAAGCCGAAGCATGGCATCTTGGGCCTCTTCAAGTGAATCGGTCGCAAGCAGGATCTCAGCGCTTGAGGCCTTGGTGCTGATCTTTTTCATCGTTTTCCAGTCCACCGGCAGGCATTCCATCCAGGTAAGGGGTTCGTCTTCCACGGACCATCTGCCCAGACTGGCCATGTAGGGTATCCTCTCACAGGCTGGACGCCCGTTGGGCTCCAATCCATCGCGATAGGCAATGACAAAGCTCAGGATTCTGAGAACCAGATGCCTTGCATCCTCTGCTTCCCTTCGAACCAGCTCGCACTCCTGTGGCAATAATCGTGTGGGATCGTGGCTTTCGAAGCTGATTTGATGGCGGTATCGGCTCATGGCTCCATGACCAGGGAGGAATATGGATTCCCTCAGGGTGGGGGATCAGGGTTGAGCCAGCCTCAGGGGTGCTCGGGCTCGAGTCCGGGATCGCCATTGATCGAGCATGCTCTTTAGATGTCGCGCTGTTTCGGGCAGGCTGGAGGATAAATCATCTTTTTCACTTAAATCTTTTTTCAAATCATAAAGTTCTACCGAATCATCGTCATAGAAGTGAATGAGCTTGTGTTGCCCTTTTCGAATGGCGCTCCCGAGTCGATTTTGCTTGTGAAAAGCGTAGTTGGGATAATGGAAGTAGAGCGCCTCCCGCTCGAGTGGTTTGCCTTCCAGTAACCAAGGTAGGAGATTGGCTCCATCAAGGCTTGAAGGGTTGGGTGGCTGATATTGCCCCGCAGCCAGGAGGGTAGGGAAAAGATCGGAGCTGATGATGGGTAGGTCCGAGGTCTGAGCTGGTTTGATTTTGCCTGGCCACCGCATGATCCATGGAACGCGAATACCTCCTTCGTAGAGGTGACCCTTGTTTTCCCGCAGAGGCAGGTTTTCAAATAGTGAGCCATTATCCGAGGTGAAAACCACCAAAGTGTTCGAGGATAGCCCGCTTGATTCGAGGTGATCGATGACCTTACCGATGGCTTGATCCATGCCCTCGATCATAGCGTGGTATGCAGGGCGGGAAACGCCCGGACGCTGCTCGTATTTTTCAATGAGTTCTTGCGGGGCCTGAATCGGGTAATGAACTGAGTAGTTCCACCAGCATAGAAAAAACGGTTTTGCCGAGGGTTGTTCCAGGAATTGGATGCATTCCTGAGCCAGTCTTTCGGGGAGGTATTCACCCTCAGCCCCGTCCTGAATGGTGGGGTTGCGGTAGGGCGAAAAATAAGAAGGTGGTCCCCCAAAATCACACCCACCGATATTGCTATCAAAGCCCTGAAACTCTGGCCTCAGACGTGGTTCCAGTCTTCCTGCCGCATCGCTCCCTTTGTGATGGGATAAATGCCATTTGCCGACAAATCCATTGCGATAGCCCGCCACCCCAAGGCATTCGGCAAGGGTTTGGTAGGACAGATCCAGATAAGTGGTCCATGGAGCTCCCAGCAGGCGAGTTTTGGGGTCGAAGTAAGTGGGTTGCCCAGGGGCATGGTTGGTGATGCCCAGCCGGGCCGGACTGAGGCCGGTCATGATCGACGCGCGGGTTGGGGTGCAGACTGGAGAGGCGGCGTAAGCATCGGTGAAGCGTATGCCCTCTGAAGCCAGTTGATCCAGGGCAGGTGTCTCCAGTGTGGCATTACCCTGACAATGGAGATCCATCCAGCCTAGATCATCAGCCATGATCAGGAGGATGTTGGGCCTCACCTGATCGTCCGCCTGAAGTTGGGTCAGGCAAGCAGCGGCCAGGATGGCCGTCAAGATGCCATTAAGGTGCATGATCCAAGTCTGCCGCCATCATCTAAGCCAGGCGAGGGATAATTCGTCCTTTTCTGATGAGGTGTGAAGGTGAGTCGCTCTGCTTGACTCCTGCCCTCCTAACCATAATATGCTCCTGGTTTTTCAAAAAAACCAAGTAAACCTTGACTATGAGCACTATCTACGAAATTGACGCACGTGAAATACTTGATTCCCGCGGTAATCCAACCGTTGAGGTGGATGTGATCCTCAGTGATGGATCCCTTGGAAGGGCCGCGGTGCCATCCGGAGCCAGCACAGGTGAGAATGAAGCCCTGGAATTAAGGGACGGACGAGCCAAGCGATACCTCGGCAAGGGTGTGACCAAGGCGGTGGCCAACATCATCAACAAGATCGGACCTGCTTTGCAAGGGGTCGATGCCACGGATCAATTGGAAGTGGACAGGATCATGCTCGAAATGGATGGTACTGAAACCAAGTCCAAGCTTGGGGCCAATGCCATCCTTGGGGTTTCCATGGCTAACGCCAAGGCCGCTTCGGAAGCTCTGGCCTTGCCTCTGTTTAAATATTTAGGTGGTCCCAATGCCAAGGTGCTACCTGTCCCCATGGCCAACGTGATCAATGGAGGAGCGCACTCAGACGCGCCTATTGATTTCCAGGAATTCATGATCATGCCCAAGGGTTTGGATACCTTTTCTGAAGGCTTGAGAGCCATCACCGAAATCTTTCATGCCTTGAAAGGAGTGCTCAAAAAGCGTGGGCTCTCCACTGCCGTGGGTGATGAGGGCGGATTTGCTCCCAATCTGGAATCAACCGAAGATGCATTGGATGCCATCCTCAAGGCAGTGAAGGCTGCAGGCTACAAGGCAGGTAAGGAGATTTTTCTAGCCCTGGATGTGGCCTCTTCTGAATTCTACGACGCCAAGACCAAGCGCTACGTGTTCAAAAAGAGCAGTGGGCAGAAGGTGACTGGTGCTGATCTGGTAGCCTATTATGATGAGCTAACTCGCAAATACCCGATCATCAGCATTGAGGACGGATGTGCTGAAAACGATTGGGCAACCTGGAAGTTGCTGACCGACAAGATTGGTGATCGAGTTCAGCTGGTGGGCGATGATCTATTTGTGACGAATGTCAAGTTCCTCCAGAGGGGCATCGATCAAGGTGTTGGCAATTCCATTCTGGTGAAAGTCAATCAAATCGGCTCTTTGACTGAGACGCTTGATGCTGTGGAGCTCGCTCAGGAGCACCGCTACTCCGCTGTGATCAGTCATCGCTCAGGGGAAACTGAAGATGCGACGATTGCTGACATTGCGGTTGCTACCAATGCTGGACAGATCAAGACAGGTTCGCTGAGTCGCTCCGATCGTCTTGCCAAATACAACCAACTCCTGCGCATCGAGCAAATGCTGGGGCGCCATGCTGTCTATGGAGGCAAGCTCTAGTTAGGCAAGCCCCATTCATGATTCATTTTAGCGTGCAGGCGATCCATGCCTGCGCGCTATTTTTTTACTCTGGGGCAGAGCTTGTGCCTCAGGGATTCTGAACATATTTGAGTTCCAGTAGCCGGATATCCGGAGCGGATGATCCAGGTATATCCAAAGCCTTTAGACGCAGGTCTCCGGAAGTCTTATGGAGGTAGAGGTATCCCATGGGGAAGGGTTTGAATGGTTTGATCAGGGATTCCTGTCTGGGAACTCGATCTTGCTCAGCTCCCTGAAGGGCAGGGTTCCAAGCTTCGTCAACGCGAGCACGGATTTTTTCGCCTCCAAAGGATAGCTCCAAAAGAGAGTTGAGGTTTTCAGGAGCACAAGTGTACCAGAGGCGGACCTCGTAGAGCCCCTCATGGCGAACCTCCACCGGCCATTGGATCAGATCGCTAGCCTGGGTCCATCCTGTCAGGTAAGCATCGTTTGGGAAGCGATTGGAACGGCTGATCTTACCGGTTGTTTGCGCATCCCTGACCGGAAGCAGGGTTTGGTGGTGATCACTGTCCCCAACAGTAAAGGGTCTTTTAGGTCTTTGGATGCCTACTTGCTGCTCAGTTTTCCAACGCTCGACGGCATCCTTCAGTTGCTGCCTTATGCCTGGAAAGCGAGTCGACACCTCTTCACGTTGAGCTTGATCGGCCCTCATGTCATAAAGCCTTCCCTGATGGTCGAGTCGGAAGTTTTGACTCCTCGCACTCACCCGCCCATTCCAGTGCGAGAAAATCACGCGCTCGGCGATAGAGCTTGAGCGCCCCAAGAGTAAATCTGATAAAGAGACGCCGTCTACTGAGCTGGGTTTGATAGGTGCAATGCCAGCGAGGTCGCTCAGGGTTGGCAGCAAATCAATGGCAGCACTGATCTGGGGCAAACGCGTGGAAGCCCTGATATGATTGGGCCACCGGATGAACAGGGGACTCCGGACCCCACCCTCATCGGTGGACCCCTTGCGTCCTCTGAAATCACTGTTCCAACGATTGCCGTTGGGTCCGTTGTCGCAGAAAAAAACCACGATCGTCGATTCCCTCAGTGCCAGGGCATCCAGCTTTTTAAGCAGGCGTCCCACATTCCAATCCAGGTTTTCGCACATTGCCAGAGCAGCTCGAGTGTGATCCAGGTCTTCACGATCAGGTTCCCGATATCTCATTTCAAGAGGTTGATCCTCGAAGCGAGACCAATAGGTTTCAGGTACTTGCATGGGGGAATGGGGCGTGTTGAAGGCGAGATAGCAGAAAAATGGCTCCTCTCGGTGTGCTTCCACAAAGCGCATGGCGTGGTTGGTGAAATCATCGCTCATGTAGCCCTCTCCTTTGACTAAGTGATCGTCAGCCTCCATCATGGGGCTGTAGTAATGGCCCCAGTGGCCAGAGGTGAAGCCGTAGAAGGTGTCAAAACCGCGGCATCGGGGGTGGTATGGAGGCTGAGTCCCATTGTGCCATTTCCCAAAAGCACCGGTAGCATAACCGGCTTGTTGAAAAACCTCGGCGATGGTGATGGCCCCGAGGTTCAGCCTTTCCCCTCCGGAAGAGGTGCTTGTGACCCCACCCCTGAGGTGGTAGCGCCCAGTGAGGAATTCTGCGCGGGTAGGGGAACAGACAGGGCTTACATAGAAATGCTCCATCATGGCACCCTCTCGTGCCAGGGAGTCGAGGTTGGGCGTCTTTAGGTTTTTGTTGCCGTGGATGCTGAGATCACCCCATCCTTGATCATCAGTCAGGATGACCACCACATTGGGAGCTGATTGAGGTAGGTCTTTTGAATTGGCTGCTAGCGTGCTTGCAACCAGGCAAAAGCCAAAAATGGCTATGAAATGTG
>JALRAZ010000489.1 GCA_023257935.1 Verrucomicrobiota bacterium | reverse complement strand
CCAATTTGGTCCTGTAGCCCGGCTCCCTTGCGATTGCCTTGATCTCAATGGTGCCATCATTGATCTCGGATACCTCCAGACGGAAGAGCTTGATCACAAAATTGGGGTCAGCTCGGCTCAGGATAATCTCGGGTCCGTAAGAACTTGTATCGACCGCCTTCACATAACAGCGGACCCGCTCGCCTAACTGATATTCTTCGGTAGGGACTCGTTCGCGATTTGGGAGAAGTGCCTCAAACTTACCCAAATCTAGGTAGACATCTGAACGCTCGAAGCGTCTCACGATACCGCTGACAATGTCGCCAGTTCGATCCTTGAATTCGCTGTAGATGAGCTGTTTTTCAGCCTTTCTGAGGTGCTGTAGCAACGCTTGTTTGGCGTTTTGGGAAGCGATGCGTCCAAAGTTTTCAGGGGTGACTTCGACTTCAACCTCTTCTCCGATTTGGGCGTCTGATCGGTGTCTTTTAGCCTCTGGCAGTGTGATATGGTCGTGCTTGGACTCGACTTGTTCCACGATTAAGAGCGTGGCGAAAGCCTTGATATCTCCCGACTTGGGATCGATGTGCACACGGAGGTCGCGAGCCGGTCCAACAGCCTTTTTAGCAGCTGAAATAAGCGCCTCCTCAACCGCATTGAGCAGAATATCCCTGCTGATGCCTTTTTCACGCTCCCAATATTCAAGTATGGTTAATAAATCCGCATTCATGCGCGATTCCTTTCTCGTTAAAGAGAATAAAAAAGCCGGCATTGAGCGCCGACACGAGCCTGTCGATCAAAACGACAGAAAAATCTATCCTCAAAATGTTAGGGCGCGGAGCCCTGAGTCGTCAAGTTTGATTATGGGTCTGTTTTCGTCGCAGTCATGCAACTTGCGTTGAGTTTGGTGGGTGCTGTGAGGTATAATCACCCGGAAGGTTGAGCGCATTGATGCGATCGTCGATCTTCCCCTCCGTATGGTCTCATGCTAATCCATTGACAGTTTGTTTGCCCCAAGGCTAAAACCATCCTATCGAATCGGTCTGTATTGTAATCGATTGGCTATTCCAGCGGGGCCCTTTCGTGTGGCTCATTTTCGGGTGCAGCCTTGTCTCGAATCGATCAAATCTATTCCCGAATCAATCCACTAAACGACAATTAGCGTCACCTCTTCAACGTCAGGGCCAGCATTGGCTCGTTTCTTGAACCTTTTTTCGATTTGAAATGACCCAACAGACTCCCAGTAATCGTGCGCAGTCCTCCAGCGGAGGAGGTGGCAAGGCTGAAGGTGTGTTGGCTTCAGTTTTGGATTATTTGCGTTTGCGGTTGGAATTGGTCTTGATTGAGGCCGAGGAACAAAAGTGGCGCTTCTTGGAGATGCTTATTTGGTTGCTCATCATGTCTGTGATGAGCCTGATTGTCCTTATGCTTCTTGTCGCCCTAACCATTGTGCTGCTTCCTGGGCCTTGGCGTGTTTTGGGTATGCTGGCGTGGATTGTTGGAGGCTCTCTGGTGCTTCTTTTGGGTGTTTTTCGACTGCGTGAATACGCCCGGCACACCTCTCCGATGTTTCCCGAAACCATGGAGCAAATCAAAAAGGACCAAGCATGCTTTTCAGATCGCACCTAAAGGAAATGAATATCCGAAAACGCCTTCTTGTTGTCGAATGCGACTCAAAGAGGCTGTTGCTGCGCAGTCAATGGGACCGCCTGATGGAATGGATACCCTCAATGCCCCATGTCCCCAGGGTCACCGGTCAGAGAGTGGGGGGGCTTCTGGCTCTGTTTTCCTTATTATGTTGGCTCAGTGGTCGCCGCTCGCAGGCCAATGCTCCAGGATCGGGCCCTAGCAAGGGACCTTCTGGGTGGTTCTTTTCCAGACCACTGATTGACTGGATTCAGTTTCTGGTGCGTCGCTGATGCCGAGCACGGATGGATAAATCAAAATGACGCTTGAACCCCTCCTTGCAATCTGGTCTTATTTCGCCCCTTAAGCGACCAAACCGTGATGACTTTTAGCAACTGATGTCGTGAAAATATTCAGCGGAACTTCCAATCTCCCTCTAGCCCATAAAATAACCGACTATATCGGCATCCCTCTGGGTGATTGCAAGGTTAGCGCGTTCCCTGACGGAGAGACATTCGTCAAGATTGAGGAGAATGTGCGAGGTCAGGATGTTTATGTCCTGCAAAGTACCTCGCCACCTACCAATCATCATTTGATGGAAATGTTCATCATGATTGATGCTCTGAGGCGAGCCAGCGCCTCGCGCATCACCGCTGTCCTGCCTTTTTATGGCTACGCTCGACAGGACCGAAAAGATCAACCCAGAGTACCCATTACGGCCAAATTAGTTGCCAATTTGGTGGTGGCTGCCGGCGCACACCGTGTGCTTACGATGGATCTGCACGCGCAGCAGATTCAAGGTTTCTTTGATATCCCCGTGGATCACCTCTACGCGGCTCCTGTCATGTATGAATACCTTAAATCCAAGCAGATTGAGGACTTGGTTGTGGTCAGTCCTGACGCTGGGGGTATTAAAATGGCGCACGCCTACTCTCAGGTGCTTGGTTCCAGCCTTGCGATTGTGGCCAAGCGACGTAAAAGTGCCACTGAGGTTGAGAGCATGACGCTCATAGGCGACATTGCGGGTAAATCAGTATTGCTGGTTGATGACTTGACCGAAACAGCCGGCACTTTGACCGAGGCGGCTAAACTGTTGAAATCCCAAGGCGCCAAGTCTGTGTTGGCCTGTGTGTCCCATGCGCTGCTCAACGATCTTGGCATCGACCGATTGCGTAAATCTGATATTGACGAACTAATCACAACTGATACAGTCCTCCGCTCCGCCGTGGACGGCGTTCGCATTACCACCCTGTCAGTAGCGGGTCTCCTTGGGGAAGCTATCAAGCGTATTCACCACAATCTGTCGGTGAATTCACTGTTTGAATTCCACGGTGCGAGGACCAGCTGAATCAAGGTTTGTGGTGCAATCAGCCATGTTCCTGATCGGATATTTGACCAAAGACAACACTCAATGGAAGCCTTAGCTCTCAAAGCAGAAAATCGCAGCGATCTCAAACGAACGCTTGTCAAAAAACTTCGCTCCGGTGGAAACATTCCCGCTGTGCTTTACGGGAATGACCTCGCACCGCAGGCTGTCTCGGTTGAAAAGACCGACTTGGCCAAGTTGATCAAGGCCTCAGCTTCACAAAACATCCTTGTGCAGTTAGAGGTTTCGGGCAAACAACATCTTGCTTTGGTGCAGGATATTCAGCGGCATCCGCTGAGCGGTGACATCCTGCATGTGGATTTTAGGGCTGTCTCCGAGAACAAGCCCGTCATCGTATCGGTGCCGCTCGAGCCAAAGGGTGAAGCCTACGGTGTGAAAAATGAAGGCGGTCTGTTGGAGCATGTGCTTTTCCAAACCAAAATTCGTGCGCTACCCAAGGATTTGCCGGAGATCATCTACGTAGATGTTTCAGCCATGCGATCCGGACAAACCATGCATCTTGGTGAAATCCCTCTACCTGCAGAACTTGAAGTGATGGGCAATAAAGGGATTCCAGCCTTTTCGATATCGCTCGGTCGCGCAGCTCGTGCTGAAGCGGCACAGGAAAAGGCTGCTGCTGCTAAGAAATAAGTTTTTATTCGAGGTATTTTTGCTCTGGCTTTAGCCGATCGTCCTCGGCCACTGTGTCGACCTAAGCCTCATGCACGCCAGGATGATTGTGGGGCTGGGTAACCCTGAGGCCAGCTACTTAAATAACCGTCATAATGTGGGCTTCTTGTTGGTTGACCACTTAGCCCGATGCTGGGATGGGCGCTGGGAAAACAACCACAGCAAATTTGCTAGCTGGACAGCTGAGGTGAAGAAAGATGGGTTTAGGTGGTTGCTTGTCAAGCCGCGCACCTATATGAACCGGAGCGGGGTTGCTGTCAGGAAGTTAGTTGATTATTTTAGTGTATCAGTTGGTGATTTGATGGTCTGCTATGATGACCTCGACTTACAGCCTGGTATCATCAGGATGAGGCCGGCGGGCAGTAGTGGGGGGCATAACGGGGTCAAGTCCATCGATAGTCATCTCGGGACGCAGTCTTACCCAAGGCTTCGTTTAGGAATAGGGCGCGGTGAAAAAGAAGTGATCCAGCATGTCTTGTCGGATTTCACCGATTCGGAAAAGGTGCAATTGGAGAGAGTTTTTGATGAGGTAGAACGTGCGCTTCACACTTGGAGCCGCGCTGGTTTAGAGAAGGCAATGAGCCTTCACAATGGGAAAGTCTCGGATTTAGGTTGAGGCTCCAACATAACAAAACACAACACACACAGATCAGTGAAATCATATCAGGGATTATTTATTCTCAACACGGCAGGCAAAGCAGAGGGTGCTGATGCAGTCATTGCCGACGTCACTCAAGCTATTGTCGAGTCTGGGGGCAAGGTCGGTGAGGTGCAGAAACATGACAACAGACCTTTTTCTCGTGTCGTAGATAAGAAGATAACGTCTGGTTTTTATGCTACTATTCCGTTTGAAGTGGTGAAAGAGGAGCTAGACTCGCTCACATCTAAATTGAATGAGCGACCCGATGTCCATCGACTGTTGGTGACCAATGCTTGACCAGTTGGGTTCTGCTCGAGACTATTTGTGACATGGCATCCTTCAACAAAGTCATTCTAATCGGCAATTTGACACGTGATCCCGAACTGCGGTATACGCCAAGTGGCCGGGCGATTGCGAAGATTGGCATAGCTGTCAACCGTTCCTGGAAAAGTGAATCGGGCGAGGCAAGAGAGGAAGTGACTTACGTTGATGTTGACGCATTCGGACGCCAGGCTGAGGTGATTGGACAGTATCTCAAGCGCGGACGTCCTATTATGATCGAAGGCCGTCTCAGACTTGACCAATGGGAGGATAAGCAGAGCGGACAGAAGCGGAGCAGATTGGGCGTCGTCATGGAGTCATTCCAGTTTCTTGATTCTGGCTCGAACCGCGGTGATGCTGATGGCCATGGTGGAGGTAACCAGGATTTTGAGGGTTCCTCTCATCCAGCACCCCATACAAAGCGCGCAAGCCAGGCGCCTAGTGCTGGTATGGATGATGATTTTGATCCGCCATTCTAATTCAACAGGCGGTCAAACCAAGTCGAGTCGGCACCTTGTGGGTGTTGGCTCATTTAAAAAACATTGCAAATTTAATATTATTGAGACTCATGGCAAAGACAGAAGTTATCCTTATCAAGCCAGTTGAAGGACTGGGTGGTGAAGCTGATCAAGCGAGCGTGGCAGCAGGTTATGCTCGGAATTACCTGATTCCACAAGGTTTCGCCATTCCCTTGACCGGTGCCAACAAACGGCGCATCGAGAGCCTTCGCGATCGCCGCCAGAAACGCGAGGCAGAGGAATTGGCACATGCCAAGGAACTCGAATCCAGCCTTGGTAAGTTGGTATTGAACATCAGGGTGAAAACAGGTGATGATGGCAAGCTCTTTGGATCGGTGACTTCCCAAGACATTGCTGATGAATTGATGAATCAGTTCGAACTCGAACTAGATCGTCGCAAGATTCAACTCTCCAATCCCATCAAGTCGCTTGGAGAGCATCTGGTTGAAATTAAGGTTCACGGAGAAGTCACTGCCAACCTGAAGGTTCAAGTAGAGGGTGTGGCTCCAATGCCCTCCTCGGCTGAATAATCAATGAGCCAGCCGCCAGTCGCAACCCCGCTTTCGAGCGGGGTTTGTTGTGTTTACTTTCCGCTTGGCTTGGGGCTGTAAAATATTACTCCATGCGCGCGTAGCTCAATTGGATAGAGCGTCGGTTTCCGGAGCCGAAGGTTGTGGGTTCGACCCCCGCCGCGCGTACCATCCTCCTCATTAAGGTGACAAATCTTCATGAGGTCTTTGCGACTTGCATTCATCGCAGGGGGGCGGAGATTAAGTGATGCATTCACCTTCCTCCTTTAAATTCTCTAGATTATGATAACCCGCAGAAAGTTTTTGAGTCGATCTGTCTACTCATCTCTGATTGCCGGTAGCTTGTCCGGTCCTATGCCGTCCCTGGTTGCTCGGGCTCAGTCCGGTCTTTGGAACCCTCAAGTGATGATTGTCGGGGGAGGGCTTGGTGGCGTTTCAGCAGCTCTCTCTGCTTTGCGGCGAGGCTCCCGTGTGGTGATTAGCGAGGAAACCCCTTGGTTGGGTGGCCAACTCACCTCACAGGGGGTCCCTCCCGATGAACATCGTTGGATTGAGACTCGGGGTGCCAACGCTTCCTACCGTGCATTGAGGCAAGGCATCCGCCAACATTACCTCAAGCATTACCCAGTTCTGCCCAAGCACCAGGACAACACAAAATTCAACCCTGGTGAGGGTTCGGTATCAAGGTTGTGTCATGAGCCACGTGCGGCCCTTGCCGTCATTCAAGCCTTGTTGGCTCCCTATGTTTCCTCGGGTCAATGCCGTGTCCTGACGCGGCATCGGGTTGCGGCAGCCTCAATGTCAGGAGATCGTATTCAGGCCATTGAGCTGGTTGACCTCAAAAGCGGTCAAACCTTGGAGGTGAGGGCGAATGTATTTATCGATGCAAGCGAATTAGGCGAGTTGCTTCCCCTGACTAAAACAGAATGGGTGACCGGCTCGGAGGCTCAGCATGAGACTGGCGAATGGCATGCCAGTTCATCGGCTCGCCCTGACAATCAGCAGGCATTCACCGTGTGCCTTGCCATGGACTACGTTGAAGGGGAAGAACATGTCATCAACCCTCCATCTAGTTATGATTTTTGGAAAAATTTCCGGCCAGCTTTGCAGCCGGCCTGGCCTGGACGGCTTCTTGATTGGAACTACACGCATCCTCGTTCCATGGAACCCAGAAGATTGGGATTCAATCCCAGTAATGGACCTTTCGAGGGCATTATCAATCTGTGGCAGTATCGGCGGATGATCGCTGCTGATCAATTTACTGCTGGCCATTATAAGGGTGACATTTCGCTTATTAATTGGCCTCAGAATGATTATTTTTTGGGATCCCTCATCGATGGTAGCCCTGAACAGCAGCAGGAACATGTGCGCGCAGCCAAGGACTTGAGCTTGTCTCTGCTTTATTGGATGCAAACCGAGGCGCCCAGGCACGATGGTGGGCAGGGTTATCCGGGCTTGAGATTGCGAGGTGATGTGATGGGGAGTCAGGATGGTTTAGCCCTCTACCCATACGTCAGGGAATCAAGACGCATTCAAGCGCATTACACGGTGACAGAAAAAGACTGCGGCAAAGCCCAGCGCATGGAAGCCTTCAAGGAAGGTAAGCAATCTTTGCTAGGAGAACATTACTCGGATTCAGTGGGCGTGGGTAGTTATCCTATTGACCTGCACCCCACTACCGGTGGCGACAACTATATTGATTTTGAAGCCCTGCCTTTTGAACTGCCTCTTCGAGCTCTGATCCCGCTGAGGGTGGAAAATCTCCTTCCTGCTTGCAAGAATATCGGTACCACCCATGTGACCAATGGTTGCTATCGGTTACATCCAGTTGAGTGGGGGATTGGTGAGGCAGCGGGAGCTTTGGCCGCTGTGCTGGTCAGCAGCCGCGAACCAGTCCAGGCGTTTGCCCAGCCAGGGAAAAGGGTGGAGTTGCTTCGTGCGTCCCTTCATGCTCAGGGAGTCGAGACATCATGGAAGGAACCGCTCTAAGCCAGCTTCTATGGCGACATCAAGTTCGCTGCGGAGACATTCTGCCTGGGAGCGGATCCAATTTTCAGATTCATCCATCCAAGGGCAAATAACCCTGAGTGAATTCCAGAATCGAGCAGAGTGGTTCAGGTGTCTGAGGTGATTGAGTTCGTGCAGCATGACATAATCAGCATGCTTTTTGGGGAACTGTATCAACCGCCAATTCAGCGAAATATTCCTCTGTGACGAGCAAGAACCCCAGCGTGTTCGTTGATTTCTCACCTTTGCTTGCCTGTAGCTAAAACCGTGGCGACTGGCCAACGCAGCAAGCCGCTGGGGTAGCTCGATTTCTGCTTGGTAGCGCAACCACTCGGCCATCCATCGCCCTAGACTCATGCGCTGCAGGTCGATTGGGAAATGGAGCCCTGCGAAACATGCACAGCTCAATCCATTACGGGTTTGCAGTGTGATGGGCTCCACACGACCACGGTAGAGGATTTCACGCTTATTGTTGCGCTCTTGTTGTTCCTTAGCGCGTTTGAGCCACTTTCGCCATTGATCGGCTATCCATGGTTGATGTTTTCTGAGAAACTGCATGGCCTCCTTGATGGGGCCAATTTTGGGGAGAGTCAGCTCTATGTATCCGTGGTCATGCATTTTCAGGATGAAATGCCGAGCTGCTGGCTTACGAGTCATTTTGATCGGAATGGCCTCTTCATCGATGACCAAGTGAAGGTCGTGATTGGCTCCATTCCTGGGTTTGAATGATCTTGGTTGACGCCTCATGAGAGCTAGAGG
>JALRAZ010000389.1 GCA_023257935.1 Verrucomicrobiota bacterium | reverse complement strand
CGGTGTAATGCAATTCAAGTAAGAGGCGTTCGCCCTGACGAATCAGGATCCCGGTATCCGGGGGAAACAGGCTAGCTTTGACCCCGGGCGCATAGCCCGTCAACCATCGACGGTAGCGACGTCCTTCACCTTCAGGAGGCAGGATGAAAGCGATCACATGATGCAGAGCCTGACGGTCCCCGGGAAGCACATCCGCTCCGGTGATCCAGGTATCTTCCTCAAAAGGAAAGGCCATGGTCAGGTAGCGATAATCCACAATTCCCTCGGCCGGCACGGACTGGGCCGGGATGGACACAACATGATCAGGCATACCCAAATGCCAGTCCTCGCTCGCCGAGTCGATAGCCGCTAGGGGATCGTCTTCGCCTTCACCCCTTAAAGCTCCCTGATCGATCCAATGCAACAAGTCCTGCTTCTCTTGGACACTCAGGGAAAGGTCCCCCGAAAACTGGCCTTGATGGGGATCGGCTTGCCAGGGCGGCATCCTGCCTGTCAAGACGACTTCCTGGATCATGTCAGACCACCCTTGCACTTTGTCAAAACTGGAAAGCGCAAAGGGTCCGATCCCACCATTAATGTGACATCTCACACATTTTTCCTGTAGTAGTGGAGCGATGTCGCGAGCGTAGTCCACGGGATGGCGTTGGTGTGCCTCCCAGGCGGCAAAATGAATCTGGCAGCCGGGGGCATCCACCTGGGCCAAGGTGATTTCACGTCCCGCAAGTAAAGCCTCAAGGGCGTCGGTCAGATAACTTTGAGAGGCTACCGGTTTGGCTGCTTCATAACTCAAGCGATCATCGATGGGGCCACGAAAAACCATTTCCATGCTGGCGGTGTCAATCAGGATCGCCTCGGCCGTCCGATTAATCCCTAAAGCCCTGGCCACCTCCTGGGTATCATCATCCAGAATGGGCAGGCTCAGCTCAAACTCGCTGGCCTCAGCCTGAAGGTCTTGGTAGGAATCCTGAGCGCTTGCATTAAGCATCCAGACGGCAACTCCCTTGGAAGCGTAGGATTCGGCAAGCTGATGCAACTGCTCATAGCGCTTGCGTACCAGCGGGCAGCCGACCCCGTGAGTGAAGAGTACAATGGCTCGGACTTGGGAGTCCTTCCAGTGATAAGAAAGCTGGCGGAATCCACCTTGATGATCCATCAGGCCAAAATCCTCAACCACCCTCGGCAAACCTGATTTCTCCTCTTCGGCCAAAGACTGAGATTGGATGGCCAGGAAAAGGCACCCCATCAATCGAAAAACGTGCTGCATGCGATACGTGACAATCATCCCTTTAACTACTGACTAAACATTTGAATCCTGCACTCGGACACCCAAGCAAGGACCTTTCCTGATTTACTCATACCGCCTGAGGGCATCACCTGCCAGTGAGAATCCTGACTTTTTCCTTTGAAACCTAAACACCACGTTTGACAGTGCCCAGAGGTGACATCAAAATCTTGCATCGTGAAGGGCCTCTCAATCATCTGGCTAACGTTACTGGGGCTGACATGGGGATGGGCAGGGCCAACTGCAGCGGCTGAGCAAAAACCCTTCTTCCCCATCGGCCTCTATGGCGTCAACCAGGAAAGCTCACTAGAAACGCTGAGTGAGGCAGGATTCAATTTGGTGGTGGGTCCAGCTCGTTCCTCGTTTCTGGACAAAGCTCATACCCTGGGCATGAGCGTGATCGCCTCACCGGGCGCTTCGGCTGGAAGAGGTTTTGATCCCTCACGTTTTGCTCAGACCGTCAACCAGCTGGATGCCCACCCTGCTTTGCATAGCTGGTATTTGGTGGATGAACCGGATATGACTCGCACTCCGCCCTGGCAAGTTGAGATGGATCAACGCCTGCTCAAAGCCCATGCCATCAGGAAACCCACCAGCCTGGTACTATTTGATGGACTGCATGCTCGTGATTACGGGGGCATACCGGATATCCTGATGGTAGACAGCTACCCCATCCCCTGGATGCCTCTGGCACATTTTTCCCAACAAATGAACTGGTCACGGAGCATCGCAGGGCCAGACAAACCTCTTTACGCCATCCTGCAGGCATTTGACTGGTATGCCTTCAGGGAGGCCTTACCCAGGGAAACCCAATTCCGAGTTCCAACCCATGAAGAGCTGCGATGCATGACCTATCTGGCACTGGCTCAACCGGTTGATGGCCTGCTATTCTACACCTACAGCTCCGGCAAATGGCATCTACCTGATCATCCTGATCTATGGCATGGCCTGCTTGAAATTGTGGCTACCTTGCAAGATCGCCCCTTTCTCCAAGGTTGTCGGCGACTACCCTGGATCCCCTCTTACACCCTGAGCCCCTATGAAAAGCGCCGCAGCCAGACTCAGGAACCAAGCATTCACTGCGCTCACTTGCGCGACCGCAAGGGCATGGACCACGTCGTGTTGATCAACACAACAGAACAGCCACTGAATCTTTCGATTACCCTGCCTGCTTCCATCCATCGCTGGGCCTTGCTGGATGACAGCGCGGCCACACCATTGGGAGGATTTCAATCCGGCTCAATCTACAAGATTCCCTTTGAAAAGTATCAGGTTCGCATCCTCAAAGGCTTCGCTTTACCCTGACAGGGATTCAGCAAATTGACTTGACCCAATCTTGCCTCACATTGAGGATAACTGATGAAATTCTTCACCCTTAGGAATCCATGAAAACAACGTCCCCATCAAAGCCAAATCGGTTCCACCATCGCCCAGCAGGCTTCACCTTGATCGAGCTCTTGGTGGTCATTGCTATCATCGCCATCCTAGCAGGCATGCTGCTCCCTGCCCTGAGCAAGGCCAAGGCTAAGGCCACCGGCATCAAGTGCATGAACAATAACCGTCAGCTACTTCTGGCTTGGGTTTTTTATGCTGACGATAATGAAAGCAAAATTCCTGCAGCCTACAGCGACTCCTATGGGTGGATGTTTGGCGGTCGAGGCGTCATCGATTATTCGGCTAACGCCAAAAATTGGGATCCAAATGTGGTCATCGCCCAATCACCTCTGTTTAATTATGTGGGGGGATCAACGGAAGTTTTCAGATGCCCTGCCGATAAGTCATCAGTCAAGACACCCAACGGGCAGTTGCCGAGGGTTCGAAGCATGTCCATGAGCTCCTGGGTTGGGGGACACGATGGCAAACACACCTGGTTTGGTGGCCAAGAGTGGCGCATGTATCGCAAGACCGGCGATTTTGTTGACCCAGGCCCAAGCATGACATGGGTCTTTATCGATGAGCGAGAAGACAGCATCAATGATGGCTTCTGGGTGACCGACTTCAACAACGTCACTGAGAGCTCCTTACGCATCATCGACTATCCTGCCAGTTACCACAACGGGGCAGCAGGTATCTCCTTTGCTGATGGACACGCTGAGATCAAAAAGTGGACAGATCCACGAACCATCCCAGCACTGGAACGCAACGGCACCATTCCTCTGAATGTGCCTTCTCCCAACAATCGCGACGTGATGTGGGTTCAGGATCGCACCACGCGATTGGTCAATGGCGGGCCATGGCGAGGGATCACCAATTAGGCCCTGAATCACGCCAAGGCATCGCAACATGCTTATGCTGACTTGAGGCTGGCTTGGGCCAATAGCGAGATGAAATCCAAGCAAAAAGGAAGTGATCCCGCTGGTCTTGACCTCTCAAGTCGTGATTCGAGCAGATCGCATGCTGAGGCACTGACCCGCAAACACCTTCAGTGGGGCTGGTGGGGACTGCTGATCTTCCTAAGCCTGGGTATCGTGCTTGAGGCGCTTCATGGTTTCAAAGTGGGCGCTTACCTCAATGTCGGGAACGAGACCCGACGCCTGATGTGGCGTCTGGCTCATGCCCATGGCACAATGCTTTCACTCGTGCACATGGCCTTTGCCTTGACGATCCCACACTTGGATAAGCTGGCGGACAAACAGGGAAGGCAGTTGAGCCGCTGCATGATGGGTGCTTCCATCTTGATGCCTGCAGGATTCTTCCTGGGAGGGGTGGTCACCTACGGGGGCGATCCCGGACTGGGGATCTTCCTCCTCCCTATCGGAGCTTTCCTGCTCTTTGTTGGGGTCTATGGCATTGCCAGTGCCCTGGGGAAGAAGGGGTGATAGGGTCTGAAGGGAACCTACCTGCTAGCTCTCAGGACCGAGCTCATGGCAAGGACTGCAGCATAGCTTCTCACGCAAAAACCCTGGCCTCTCAAAAATCGAGAGAATGTCACCCTATCGACCCCACAAAATCATTTCAAGGTGACCGACCAACCCGGTCAGAAAAATCAGTCACATCCCTAGAAATAAATAGTGCATGAAGCCGATCACTCTCCTATTGAGCTTGTTATTGCCCCTGCATCTCACAGCCCAGTTGGCCGACAAAACTCACTACCTCA
Organism: Verrucomicrobiota bacterium; assembly: GCA_023257935.1. GTDB lineage: Bacteria > Verrucomicrobiota > Verrucomicrobiia > Limisphaerales > AAA164-E04 > UBA7971. The sequence goes on along the minus strand of JALRAZ010000389.1, from coordinate 1,923 downwards.
AAACAGTGACAACCAGTTTGGAAAGTCAGTGGCCCAACAACCGAACCATCCACCTGGTTTGTCATGGACACAGCGTACCAGCTGGTTACTTCAAAACCCCGGTAGTTGATTCCCTCAAAGCCTACCCACATCTGGTCCACGCGGGACTCAAAGAACGTTTCCCCCATGCGGTGATTAATGTCATCGTGACAGCCATAGGAGGTGAAAATGCCCAACAGGGTGCCAGACGATTTGATGCTGAGGTGCTCCCTCATCGACCCGACATCCTATTGATAGACTACGCCCTTAACGACAGAGGCCTGGGTCTGAAGCAGGCGGCCAGTGCCTGGAGTGAAATGATCGAGGCGGCCAAAGCCCAAGGCATCAAAGTGATCCTGCTGACTCCCACACCAGACACGCGTTCGCGCTGGGAGCACCCAGAAGACCCCCTTTTTCAGCACGCCGACCAGATACGTCATTTGGCTGCAGCGCATGAGGTCGGGCTTGTCGACTCCTTCCAGCGTTTTCAAGAAGCCGTGGCAAGTGGCACCCCTCTAGAAGAACTGATGTCCCAAACCAACCACCCAAACCATCAGGGGCATCAACTGGTAGCCCAGGGCATCCTGGAGTGGTTTCCAGCACCAACCAAACCATAACCATTGCACAATATCAGGCGGCAGGTTTTGATTACCTGATGAATCCACCCTTACCCAAGAAGCCCGTGATGCTAAATTGGCTACTGGGTTGCGGGTTGGGCCTAATGGCATGCATCGGCTCAGCTTGGGCTCAGCCTCAGACCCAACACCCCAACATCCTGATCTTCGTTGCAGATGACCACGGTCGAGGTGATCTCGGCTGTTACGGACATCCCTCGCTACGCACGCCCAATCTGGACCGAATCGCCAATGAAGGCATGCGCTTTGACAAGGCCTTTCTAACCATCTCGAGCTGTAGCCCAAGCCGTTGTAGCATCCTCACTGGGCGTTATCCTCATAATACAGGGGCCGAGGACCTTCACATGGCCTTGCCAGCCGATCAAGCCTCCATGGCATCATACCTGACACCGGCAGGATATGAATGCGTTGCCGTGGGCAAATGGCATCTAGGACAAGCAGAGAAAAAGCACTGGGCCAAGGTGGTGGAATGCCAGGCTCAAGCCATGGCCGATCGATGCCGAGAGGTGATCCAGTCTCGCGATCCCTCCAAACCCTTCTTTTACTGGTTTGCATCCATGGATCCCCATCGGGGCTATGACCAAGGCATCATTGAGTCACCCCATGCCCCAGCCGAAGTGGTGGTCCCTCCTTATCTGCCCGATCATCCCAAAATCCGGAAGGAACTGGCCCTGTACTATGATGAAATCCATCGCTTCGACAGCCATATAGGCTTGATTCGAAAGGCGCTGGAGGAAGAGGGAATCTGGGATGAGACCCTGGTTCTCTACCTCAGTGATAACGGCATGCCCTTCCCCCGAGCCAAGACCACCCTTTATGATAGTGGCATCCAAACCCCAATGATTGCGAGGTGGCCTTCCAAGGTACCTCAAGGCACCTCTTCCAATGCCCTGATTAGCGCAGTGGACTTGATGCCAACGCTGCTCGAGCTCGCAGGTCTGAAATCCCCTACAAGCCAAGGGAAAAGCTTCCTGGCATGCCTGAAAAACCCCACCGCTTCCCATCGATCATCGGTGTTTGCTGAAGCCAACTGGCACGACTTCGAACATTTCAGTCGAGCAGTGCGAGACGACCGATTCAAGCTCATCAGGCATTACTACTGGGATACGCCATTGTGGAACTCGGTGGATTCCATCAACAGCATCACCTGGCAGGGTATGCTTGAAGCCAGGGATAAGCATGCCTTGACCAAGGCTCAGAGCATGCTCTTTGAACCCGTTCGACCCTACGAAGAATTTTACGTGCTATCGCGGGATCCTGATGAACTGAA
>JALRAZ010000377.1 GCA_023257935.1 Verrucomicrobiota bacterium | reverse complement strand
CTCTGTAGGTGTCCTTGCCAGGGAGATTTCATCGATTGGTTTCGAATCTAGATTGTAGAGCCCAAGTGATTCTCCCTGAGAGGCAATACGGAAGCTCAAGTGGTTGGCTCCCTGGGTGGGGCGTCCATCAGCCAGGAAACGAAGGGTGCTACCGGGGCCGATGAAACTAAGGGCATCGATCAGGTGCTTGCTTCGACCAGCAAGCGACAAATCGTCGCTCAAGGATAAGCCCCCCAAGGCTACCGGCTGGGTGCCCGCATGATAGAGTTCCAGCCAGTCGCTGCCTTCACCACCATGCCATTCATTCAGGCGCAGTGACATGGCAGGATCAAGCGCAGCAAGCATCCCATTAGCGGAGCCCGGAGAAGGATGACGCAGCAAACCCCACTGATCTCCCTGCACGCCAATAGCCTGGTCTGCCACTTGCAACCCATAATGCAAGCGATCCATCAGGCGTCCATCGGGATGGAGCCATTCCAACAAGCCACCCATCGCAGGGAGTGATCTAGGAATCACCCAACCATCGAAGTCCCCTCGGCGCACCAGGTCTTCACCATCCATCCACAGCACGAACCAGCCTCCAGGCTGGATGCTGAGCCCTTCAGGGAGGGACCAGAGCTCCTTGCCATCAAGACGCAACACCATCCCGCTCAGATCGACCGATTGCGTCGAGGGATTATGGAGTTCAATCCAGTCAGGGGTACCCTCCATGCCTGGCAGACGCAGCGTCCGATTTCGTGCCATCACTTCGGTGAACTGGACTTGAGCTCCGTTCCAACGATAGTTGGGTTGCCCTGGGCTGCTGTTTGAAGCAAATGTCTGAAATGTTCCAGACCCATCAGGATACCTCCCCAGAGAATGGCCTTGAATCTGAGGGGCGTAGTCCAGCACGTCCATGACCTCACCGGCAGCATCAACCAAGGCCAGCTCGCCCCCTGTTGATGGAAGGTCAAACCAGAGAGAAGGCATTTCACCTAAGCCATCCTGCTGAAGCAATAGTAGGCCCTGTGGCTCCAGAAAAGCGATGGGGAAACCGGGTTGTAACTGCCCATCCAATTGGAGATGGATACCAGTCAGCGCCAGTGGCAAATTAGGGTGAGTGTTGATCAGTTCAACCCAATCATTCTCTCCAGCCAGGGGATCAGACATCATTTCATTGATGCGAAGGTAAGAGGCATCGGCCGTGACAATCATTTGGTTGACCAAACCAGGGGTGGGTAGCCCTGGCCCCCACTGACCCTCAAGGTGACGACTCAAAGAAAGGTTGTCCAATTGCCTCCCGAAGGTGACCGCATCCAAGCGCAGCCCAGCTGAATCACTCAGCACAAGCATATCCCCTTCGCGATTCAGACCGAAGGGCAATTCACCCAGGTCAGTATCCCCTTTCTGCCAAAGCACCCGGCGCTCCCCTGGAGCAAGGGTTTCCTGTTGTTCAAAGACAAAAGGTGTGCGACCGGATCCATCCTGCAATTGAATACCCTGAAGTGGCAAAGGAGTGGGTCCTCTATTTTCCAGCTCCACCCAATCGGGTAGTCTTAAGTCCGGCTCCCCTTGAGCGGCAAGGGAACGACTGGAGGCCATGATTTCGCTGATCACCAGCCCCGGTTGAGCAACCAGCGGGTGAAAGACACCAGGGCTTCCACCGGATCGCAGGCTTGCCATCCAGCTGGATG
>JALRAZ010000265.1 GCA_023257935.1 Verrucomicrobiota bacterium | reverse complement strand
CTTATGTTTTATTTATAGTAGTTCGAGCTATAGCTCGAACTACTATAAATAAAACATAAGAATAACAAGGACCACGGGATGACTTTGTCGTTCTCAAGGGCATCGGCCAACCAGAACAGTTGCCAATTCGGAATCACAGCGTAAAGCATTCCAGCCCAACGCTTCCCACCAAGACCAGCTTCCTGCATTTGTTGAAGGATCTCAACCGAGAGCTTGTCCATTTCGCCCACATCAATCTGCTTGTTGTCGTCCAGGTCGACCGACTCGATGGCTGAGGAAAGTAGCTGTTTTTGCTCAACAGTAAAGGGGGCCGACTGAACCGATCGTTGAGAGGGAAAGGCAATCCAGGCAGGTTCGGCCCAACGTCCAAACAGGAAGTCCGACATGAGACCAAGTAGGAATAGAAGGCTGCAGATGGCCAAACTGGGAATGACATCAAACCGAGTCGAGCAGACTAAGGCCACGCCAGCCAATAAAAGGAAAGCGCAGAGAATGAGCAACGCGGCCGGAATGAGGCGATAATCCACATCGATGTGATCCTCAAACATCGAGCCAACCCGTTCCCTTTGGGCGATGATGAAGAAGGCAAGGGAAGTGAGTATGACCACAAAAACGACTGCGTCTGAAGTGAAATTTCGGTTGAGGAAATAGTTGGAGAAACCTCCTAGCAAGAAGGCTAGGGCCACAGCGCCACTGAAAAGGAGGAAGGCCGTTTTGTCCGCTTCACCGTAGGCTGTGAAGGATATCTTGCTAGCCACCAGAGCACCCATCAGGTTCACGTAGGTCAGGACTGAAAGGGTGAGAGCCAGTCCCAAGAACTTACCCGCCAAGAAAACAACGCGACCCACCGGCTTGCTGAGCACAGCCAAGGCTGTTCCGGTCCTGATTTCCCAGGCCACCGAGGAAGAGGCACTGATGACCGCACCAAAGAGGCCCACTAACAGCAGGGTAGCCAGAACACTGTCCTTGACTAATTTAGGGTCTTCACCGAAGCCGAAGTAGGGGGTGCTGGCCAAAAAAACAGCAAATACCGAAGAACATGTCATCAGCAGCAGAAACACGGGCTGACGCATGAGCTCGGTGAACGCATTCCATGCGATGGTGCTGAGCTGTCTCATAATACGACCAGACAATTGGGACGGAGGAGGATAATGAACTCGCACCATCAGTCAAAGCACAAATTCAACCGTGAAAGCGACCGAACCAGGTTTGACGAGAAAAAAGTATCCCATTTGCCCTCGGATTCCATGAGCGTTTGCGAGCACATGAGGTGATCACGGCGAGGAGCGCTATGGTCTGCACCCCCCTTATGGGGCAGTCGTGGCATTCGCGGCCGAAGATCGTTGCAAATCATAGATGACAATGCTTTGAGATGCATGGCGGGCTGCTGGATCTCGGGACCTGGCTGCAGCCACCGCTTTGTCGCGGGCGTTATCGTCAAAGCGGTATTTTTCGTGGGATTCTCGGTGGAATTCAGCCCGCTTTTCATCTCCTAACTCACCGAAAATCAGGGAAAGATTGTAGTGAGCTGTCTGATTTTCCGAATCCAGCTCTAGGGTTCGCTCAAACTGACCGATAGCCAGATCCAGGAAGCGGCGTTGGTTTTCAGGGCTGCCTCGCTCCAGCTTGGAGCGCAGGTAGTAAGTCTGTCCCAGTTCATTGATGACGACATAATCTTTGCCGAAGTCAAAGTCGCGATCTTCCAATTCCTGATAGCGATCTTCGAGGATACTGCGATAATTGCTGATTGCCTCATCCAACTCACCCCGCTGGGCATGTACTTGTCCTGTAAACCAAGCCATGGACCACCTAGGTGGCTGAGGGTCGAACGTGGCAGCCCGTTGCAGAGCCTGAGCGGCCTCATCCACACGCCCTTCCTTGAAATAAACTCGAGCCAGATTGATCGGGCCTTCTGGGCGCCCGAGCGCCTCAACTTGAGCGAAAGCAGCAGCAGCTTGCCGGAGCTCACCCTTATCGCTCCCCGCATCACCCTTGAGTAGCAAACCGATGCCATAGTCATTCCAACGCTGCCAGAGAGGAAAATCCTGAGGCATGATGGGAAGGGTGGCGTTTGGAGTGGGCTGTGTCCCTCCTAGGATGCCGAAGCTCACCTTATCCTCGGCCAGGACGGTAATCGGCAGGTCATTCTCAAAAGATTCCCCATAGACATACCGCATGTAGGTGGTGTCAAACTTGCGGTAGTTGAGCTTGAGCTCGATTTGAATGGGTGCCTTCTGGGTTGGTGGGACGGTAAACTGGTAATGCACCACGGCGGCTGCCCCAGGGGGGATCTGATTGTTGTAGAGCGGTGTGAAGATGTCAGCCGCATTGCGGCGGTCAATTCTGTTTCCATCCTTATCGAGCATGTAGACATTGACAAAGTGGGACCAGGGATCCACCCGTCTATCCTGATCCAACGCACCACTCTGGCCAAGCGTTCCATGCTCATCGCTGACCTTGACGTCCATCCATACCTGGTTGGAATCGGTGGTTCCTTGCGTAAAAAGGTGGCCCAGCTTGAGGGTTCTAATCACCACCTCAAAGAGGTAGGTTGTGCCAGGCTCCAGCTGGGGAATTTCAGGTCTGATTGGCGCTGTCAGGGGCGCATCCACCGAACCTCCTTTTTTGAAACCGAACAGCTCGACCTTGACGTTACCTCGGTGGAAAGTCTCGTGGGATTCCTGAACCCATTCGGGCGCTTTGCGAAGGTGGGGAATCCCCGTGTTGGCAGCCGGAAACAGGTGATCGTGAATCTTGAGCTTGCCACTGTCATCCACAAAGCGAGCTCCAAAGTCCTCGGAAGGCTTGGCCTGCATGTGGCAGCCGTTGCAGTTACTCTCAGCCTTGGGGGGGAAGTAGAAGGCCCTGGCATTGCCCCCAGAGACACCACTGAGCAGAAAACTGTCGTAATGATTCTGCCCCCGCAGCCAATCTTTGTAATGGGTCAGTTCCCCAGGAAGGCTCACCTTGTGGCAAGTCGAACAGAAGGTGGCATCCTTGTGAAGGGGTTTGAGGAAAGTCTTTTTGTGCAAGGCCGGCTTGGCCTTGATCATCTGCTCATTGGCATATTGCAGCACGGAATGCTCACTTTTGGCAAAAGGGTAATGGATCGGCTCCTCGAGCGTGTAGGCTGCGTTGCCCTTGGAGCTGTTCACATGGGTGATGGCATGACAGACCGTACAGGTGATGCCAGCGTGAGCTGTGGGGTGGTTCCGAATATCAAATGCTGGGTCGTCAAAAGCACCGCTGAGAAAAGGAACCACATCATGACAACCTGCACACCAGCGAGAGGCTTTGACGTTGCCATCACGCTCCATGAGATTATCGCGTAACTCCTTAACAGAAAACAGATAAGGTTCATTATTGAATGAGCTAAAGTGATGGGAGCTGTGAAACCAGTCATTGTAGGTATCCTCATGGCAGCGCTGGCAGTAGGCATCCATCATCAGCGTATCGGCAGGGATAAAATTTCCCGTAGCCGTTCGGGCCAAAGAGGGTTCGAAGTATTGCTCTCCCTCGCTAGGCCCTTCCACATTCCACTTTCTTGGGTCCTGCTGATGTAGACCCACCATGACTAAGACCACAGCAGCTACCGCCCCAGCCCAGCCTAAGCCGATATTCCACCTAATTTTGGGCCCAGCCAGGCGATGCAACACGTATAGCCAGACGGCTAGCAAGGGCGTGATGACATGGGTCCAGTAGAGCCATGATCTGGCACGGGGATCACGGATTTCAAATCCCTCAACTCGCATCAGAGCAAAGCCAGAGAGCAAAAGCAAAATGGAGATCAGCAACAGGGCATACCCCACCTTAACGGCCCGACGGTTTTTTCGACCGATCGCCAGACGTAAGTGCAGGAATGCAAAAAGCAGGAAAGGCAATAGTAGCAAAACCCCTAATACCAAATGCCCGAGGAACATGATCTGGTAGAAGTAATTCTGGTAGAGCTCGCCCCTGAACCACTCTAGAAAAGTGATAGCCGAAAGGTAGGCCGAATTGGCACCCAGCACAGCAAAGAGCACAAATACCACCCAAAGCAAGGCGTGGAGCCTGGGCCCCATGGTGGGGCGATAGCGCCTGACTGATTTGGATTGAGATGGCTCGGTCACGGAAGCAATAAATCCTCACTGGGCTCAATTTGCAAATTGAAATCTTGAATCTTGGATGATGGCAGGGACTGATTTAAGGCTTCGCAAGTAGCCTTTGGCAGGCTAATCATCGAGCATGATTCCAGGCTTTCATTGGCTGAAAGGAAAAGCTCCATGGACCTGGTGCGTATTGCTCGGCTTATGCGCCACCAGCATGCGAGCACAACCCAACCCAGCACCCCCAGTAGCTGACCCAGAGGCCGAGACTTGGGAAGTGGGTTTGGCGACCGTAGACATCACGCCTGAGGCACCGATCTTCCTGGCGGGTTATGCTTCACGACGTAAACCCAGCGAAGGGGTCGATACGCCCCTGATGGCTCAGGCTATGGCGTTACGATGGAAATCGGATACCTTCGTCATTGTGGCCTTGGACAACTGCGAAGTCAGCCGCCGCTTCATGCAACCGGTCCTTGAGAGAACCCAGGCTTCACTGGGGCTTGCCAGGGGATCGGTCATGGTAGTCAGCAGCCACACTCACAGCGCTCCCATGTTGACCGATACCCTGGAGGTGATGGCAGTGATGCCTCAGAGAGACAAAGAGGTCATCCAAGCCTACAGTCACAAACTCCAATCCGATTTGTTTCACATTATCAAGGCAGCCTGTGAGGATTTGAAACCCTCAAAGCTAGCCCGAGGCATGGGAACAGCTAGGTTTGCGATCAACCGACGGGTTTACCGACCTGAAGGGGTTCAGTTTGGTGAAAACCCCGAGGGACCTCACGACTGGGAAGTCCCTGTGATGCGCATCACGGATCTGGAGGATCGAATTCGAGCCATTGTCTTTGGTTACGCCTGTCATGGAACAAGTATTGAGGCCAACGGTTTCTATCTGATAAGCGGCGAGTACATGGCCCATGCCAGACAACATATTGAATCTGTCTATCCTGATGCGGTAGCGATGTTCCTAACTGGGATGGGAGCCGATCAGAACCCAACCCCCAGGGGTGATATCTTGGAGGCAAGACGTCATGGATTGGAACTGGCCGGCGCGGTCGTAGGCGCCTTACAAGGCCCCATGAGCCGAATCGAAGGCCCGTTGCGATGGGCTTACAGTGAGGTGGACCTCGCGCTGAAAGAAACACCCGATAGGACACAATTGGAGAAGGACCTACAGCACGAAAACCTCTACGTCCAGCGTCGCGCCCAGGCATTGATACGTCAAATCGGCGAGGGCCACCCCATCGCATCATCCATCCCACTGCCCATGTCGGTCGTTCGACTGGGACACAACTTGAGTTTTCTAAGCCTGGCGGGAGAAGTCGTCGTGGATTACGCCCTTGAATTCAAACGTCTTCACCGCGAAGCCAATCCCTGGTGTATTGGTTATGCCTATGAAGTTCCTTGCTACATCCCCAACACGCGTATCCTGAAGGAGGGCGGCTATGAGGCCGACTCGTCACTGATCTACTATGGGATTTACGGGCCCTTTCAACCCACCATCCAGGAGACCATCCACAACGAAATGAGTCGTTTGCTCCTTCAGACCCAACTACCTTGAAAAGAAATGCCACAGCCCTTGCTAGGTGACAGCCCTGCCGTGATCATCGGAGGAGGTGCTGCGGGTTTCTTTGCCGCCATCCAGTTGGCCGATCATCTACCAGGCCAAAAGATCATCATCCTGGAAAAGAGTAATCAGGTTCTGACCAAGGTACGCATTTCTGGTGGGGGGCGATGCAATGTGACCCACGCCTGCTTTGATCCGGCTCCCCTGGCAAGCCACTACCCACGAGGGCAAAAAGAATTATTGGGTCCCTTCCACCGTTGGCAGGCCTCGGACACGGTTCAATGGTTTCAGTCCCGCGGTGTCGAGCTCAAGACTGAAGCCGATGGTCGGATGTTCCCCACAACGGACCGATCTGAAACGATCGCTTCGTGCCTAGAGCAAGAAGCCAGGCAGCAAGGGATCGAGGT
>JALRAZ010000213.1 GCA_023257935.1 Verrucomicrobiota bacterium | reverse complement strand
CGAATCCCGCTCTCTCCGCCATTTTCTCTCAATATATCGTTCTCCAAAAAGGCTTTTGGTCTCGAATTTCCGTTTTTGCTACGAGCTTATTGTTTTGTTTTATGAGAGTGTGTAGACACTCCCAAGCGATTCAGCAACTCTCGTCTTAAAAGGTGTTCTCTCGAACGATTTCGCTGAGTGGGAGTTGACCCGGTTTAGGGAGAGCAGGCTGAGTTCCTTTGCCAATGGCTACCATAGGGCCCATGACATGGTCAGAAGGTAGTTTGATCAGCTCTGCCACAGCTTCCACATCGTAACCAATCATGGGGCAGGAGTCATACCCAAGAGACTTTGCTGCCAGCATCAGGGTTTGCATTGCCATGCCGATGGAACGTTGGGCCTCATCACGCTGCAACCATTCTCGTCCTTCATGAAAAGGACCCATCCAGCCAACCAGCAGTTCTGCCACCTCTTTGGGTGCGTTGGCCCAATAGCGCTCGGGTTGCTTTTTCCAGGCATCCACATCAGCCGTGAAGAGGACAAGCAGCGATGCATCGGTGATCTGTGACTGTTGATTGCCGTGGGATTCTTTGATCTGTGCCCTCAGTGCTGGGTCGTTGAGCAGCACCAGACGCCAGTGCTGGATATTGAAGCTGGTAGGTGCTTGGATGGTGGCCTCAAGCAGTTGGGTGATTTCAGCAGGTTCAAGCCGGTGATTGGGGTCAAAATGCTTAACGGCCCTTCGCTCATAAATGCTCTGGATGGTGTTCATGAATTAATTGTCAAAGAAAGTAGCCTAGTTATTCAGGGACTTCAAATGACCTATTTGATTTACGCTATGAACTCTTCAGTGAGGACCGGTTGTCGTTGTTTTTTTTGCCAAGCTTGTCATAAAATCGGAGATGGTTTTTCGCTATTTGATGCTGCTCATGGTGCTTCTTAACTTGTCCTTGCTCCGTGGGGCAAATCTTACCCCTGAACAGTTGGCTAATCATCTCTTACCAGATGTCAGTGTGGTTTCCTGCAAGCATTATGAAGCTTCTGATGCCTACCGTGGTGTGCATGTCGACCACGTGGTTCTGCATGGAATCATTGGGCGCACAATTCATTTTGAACTCCTGCTTCCCGAGGGCTGGAATCAGCGCTTTGTCATGGGTGGCGGTGGAGGATTGGTGGGCTCAGTTCAGAATGCCGCTCGGCACTATGCCAATCAGGGATATGCCACGGTGGGAACCGATACCGGGCATCAGGCAGGAGGAACCGATGGAAGCTGGGCCTTGAATAACATGGAAGCTCTGGTGAATTTTGGTCACCTCGCGGTGCATCGCACCGCCGAAGTGGCTAAGGCACTGATTCGAGCTTATTACGGTCAGGGTCCAGCCAAATCCTATTTCTATGGATGTTCTCGCGGTGGCGGTCAGGCCCTCATGGAGGCACAGCGCTATCCTGAGGATTTCGATGGAGTTGTTTCCGGGGCCCCAGCTTTTGACTGGACTGGCATTGCCGCCATGGGCGTGCACATGGCTCAGGCTTTATATCCAGACCCGGATCACTTGAATCAGACATTGCTCGGGCGGGAGGATCTGGAGCACCTTTATGAAGCCATCATGGAGCAAGTTGATGCTCAGGATGGCCTGAAGGATGGGATCATTGAT
>JALRAZ010000162.1 GCA_023257935.1 Verrucomicrobiota bacterium | reverse complement strand
AACTAGCTGATAGGCCGCGGGCTTATCTGGTAGTGTCAGGCCTTGCGGTCCCCGACTTTGAGCAGAGGCTGATGCCAGCCCCTGATCGCATCCGGTATTAGCTCCGATTTCTCGGAGTTATCCCGGGCTTCCAGGCAAATTACCCACGTGTTACGCACCCTTACGCCACTCCAGACTGCGAGTATTGCTACACACAATCTAGCGTTCGACTTGCATGTCTTATCCACGCCGCCAGCGTTCGTTCTGAGCCAGAATCAAACTCTCCGACTAATTATTCAAATAATGAGCATTTTTGATGTTACCATCAAAAGGTTGCTTTCCTAAAACTCTTGGCCTCCTGCAATGCAGGAAACCTCAAGGGCTCATGCTTAATCGCACAATTCAATTTTCAAAGAACATGTTCTTGATGACAAGAACGTCAAAGTCATTAGAGGCCAAAAAACCCGAGTGCCGAATGTTTCAATTCGAATCGGCATCTCAGCTGCCTTCAATGTTGAGGCAAACTTTTATATTTGCGCTGCAACCTCGTCAACCCTTTTTCAAAATATTTTTTGAAGGGGTTCAGCGGAATTCCGCGAACGAGGGACGGAATATGCTTTTGCAGACTCGTGAGTGCAAGAGTTTTTTAGAAATTTTTTTGCGGACCCCGAACGAAATATATTAAAAAACAACTTAACACTCTAATAGGGAACATTTTAATAAATGTTATAGGGTTAAGGAATTTTTTACCCAGGGTTCAGCCTAAAACCATTGGGTTCATGCTTTAGGCAGAGCCGAAACCAATACCCTCATGAAATTCTCGTGAAAAACCCCTTTACACTGATCCTGATTGAATCCTTTCGCCATCAACAAACCCTCGAGCTTTTGTAAATCAGCGATAGAGCCGACATCCATAGGGCATTGCTCGGTGCCATAACCTCCATCTAAATCAGACCCAATGCCAACATGCTCAGCATTGCCCAGCAACTGGGCCATATGGTCAATATGCTCAACAATACGTTCCAATTTAAGGTTCGCACCCTGAGGGGTTGTTTCCCCTCGTCTCCAACCAACGTGCATCATCCAAGCGTCCAAAACGACACCAATCACCCCGCCTCGCTCAGCGATTGCTTTGATTTGTTCGTCACTCAGCTGACGCTGATGCGGTATAAGAGATCGGCAATTGCAATGGCTTGCCCAAAGCTTGCCTCCGAAGATTTCGATTGCCTCCCAGAAGGCCTGGTCACTGAGATGGGTCAGATCCAGGATGATCCCCAAACCCTCTATCTCTTTTAAAAGATCCTTGCCAGCATCACTGAGACCTCCCTCGGCCCCTGTTCCCGGCGCGTATGTGCCCGGACCATAATGCCCCAAACCAATGGCCCGCAACCCCTGTGCATGAGCACTGTGAAGGTAAGATGGATCGACGATAGAATCAGCTCCTTCAAGACTCAGAACATACCCAATCGGGCACGAGGTATGCGTTGGTTCGTTACTAGCTTCTCCACTTCTCGCTGATGCCATGCGCCATTGTTTGCAATGGGATTCAAGCTCACGCTGGGTTGTGATTTGCCTTAAAAAACCCTCTTGTTCCATAGCGCGGTACCAGGCGAGTTGGGCCTGCGTTTGGGCCCAGGCTTGGTGGGGTGAATGCCAGCCTTTGAGTGAGTTGGAAGGCTTGACATACCTGGCTATCTGAGTGGCGACACACAAGCCTATATCGCCCTTGCGCATCTCCTCAAATGTCACCACCCCACGCCCTCGATCTGGCTTGTCAGCCCAATCCGCCTCGCGTTTTCGGACTTCGGAAAGCGGCTGTCGCAAATCACGATTCCATTCCATGGCATTCATGGCCAGGTCAAGATGGGCATCAAGGAGGAACATGGAGATAGCCAAGCTTAAACCGCTTTGCTTGGTCAATGCGAATCATCCAAAGGATCAAAAAGCCCAGCGATTTCATCCCACCCCAGCCCTTCTCCCAGCTGGGGATTCCCAGACTCCAACATAGCTTCCAGTTGGCTTTGCTTCTGTTGCTGTAGCTTTAGGACCTTTTCTTCAATGGTATCGCGAGCAATCAATTTGTAATTGTTGACCACACGCTTTTGACCAAGCCTGTGGGCTCGAGCCGTAGCCTGAGCCTCAACCGCGGGATTCCACCAAGGATCAAAATGAACGACGGTATCAGCCCCGGTCAGGTTTAAACCTGTACCGCCAGCCTTGAGACTGATCAGGAAAACTGGGACCAAAGATCGTTCAAATCGCTCAACCACTTTACCGCGATGCGTGGTCGACCCATCCAGCAAACAGTAGTCGAGCCCTCGGCTCTCAAGGGATTCACGCAGTAAAGCAAGCATTCCTACAAATTGACTAAACACCAGCAAGCGGTGTCCCCCATCTAGACAAGTCTCGAGCAGTGACTCAAAAACCTCCAGCTTGCCCGAAGGGCGCTTCAGGGCTTTCTCCTCAGTCATCACTAGCCGAGCGTCACAGCAAATTTGCCTCATACGCAGGATGGAAGTCAGAACCATCATGCGCGATTTGGAAGACGGGTTTTTCTGGTGGGCCACTTCAAGCAACTGGCTACGACCCAACTCCATGACCTGCTGGTAGACAGACCGCTGCTCCTCACTCAGATCACAAAGAAGCACATGATCCAATCGCTCCGGAATTTCTGGACTGACTTCCTGCTTGGTTCGCCTCAGTAAAAAAGGCCCGACACGTCGTTGTAAACGATTGAGGCTGGGGTTGTCCCCTTGAGTGATGGGTTGCTCATAACGCTCACGAAAATCCCTCGCTGACCCAAGGTATCCCGGCATCAGAAAATCAAAGATGGACCAGAGGTCAAAAACCGAGTTTTCAAGCGGGGTACCCGTGATCACCAATCGATGTTCGCAACGAAGTGATTTGACAGCCTTGGCGATTTGGGTTTCTCGGTTTTTGATGAATTGGGCCTCATCAAGGAATACAGCTCGAAAAGAATGCTGCTGGTAGTGGTGCATGTCCCTCCTGATCAGGGCATAACTCGTTACAACCAATTCTTGAGCGGCTATTTGCCCCAACGCCGACTCGCGATGAGGCCCTTCCACACCCATGACCTTCAATTCAGGCAACCACTTTTTTGCTTCGGTCACCCAGTTGAAGACAAGGCTTGTGGGGCAAATCACCAAACACGGAGCAGCAGGTTGTTGCAGCGCTTGAAGGCGTACCCAAGCCAAGACCTGAAGGGTTTTGCCAAGTCCCATTTCATCGGCAAGGATGCCACCATAGCCTCGCTCAAAGAGCTGACCTATCCATTGAACCCCATATCGCTGGTAAGCCCTCAACTTCGAAGCCAGAGTCGGCAGGCTATTTTCTAGATCCTCCCTAAGACTGTTCTCAACATGAGGCTTCAAGCCTGCTGCATGAGATCCACGCTCAACTTTCCAACCTTGCGTTCTGAAAGTTGATTCCAGAAAACCAGCCTGGACCTTACGAACCCGGTAGCTTCCCTGATGCTGTTGCGGTTGCACATCCACCAACACCTCCTGGAATTCCTCTAGCGATTGTGTGTCCAATACGAGCACCTTTCCATCAGATGGGCGGCGTTGATAACTGCGGCCTGATCTCATGAGAGAAAGCACCTCCTCCTGAGTCATCTGAGTGCCGGCACTTGTCGGAAAGGAAACACTAAAATCAAACCAATCTCCCGATCCCTGCGACATCCTTACCTCAGGCTCGATACATTCCAGGTTTTTCTCCATGCTGCCCGAGAGGCGTTCCTCCAAATTGACCTGCCAATGACGCCTCATCGACAAATAAGGACCAGCCAAGAACCGAATGACTGATTCTTGGCCTTCGAGACGAAGCACTTGACTGTTTGGCAGGTATTGGAAACCCGCTCGGACCAGGCGATCCAGGGCTTGAGTTTCCTGCTTGGGTTGACGAACGATGAAACCGTTGACAACACTGGGATCGGGCATCCAAACCTGCACAGAGCCAGAGGAAGGTGAGATTTGAACGTGATGATCCCCGTAGCAAGCGTGCAACCTTGCATCCAGTCGGGCAAGACCTCCCTCAAGGCTCAGCCTAATTGATGGATCCCCATCCACGATGGAGATGCTTGGTCTCTCACCCAACCATTCCAGAGGGTGCCCAAGGGATTCCCACTGCTCCAGACGCTGAAGCGCTAACGGTAAGTGCTCCCTGGCTATTTCAAGGGGTTGCTGAAGGATCCCCATCCACTCCGGTGCCAAACCCATGGGTTGGAGGCGCCCTGACAGAAACACCCAGGATGGGGTTCCGGGGATAAACCCCTCAGGTAACACCTGTACCTGATGAGTTAGAACCAAGGATCCGCTCTCCAGCTGCCGCACTTGAATGGGAGGAACCCAAGGTTCGTTGACAATTTCCACGGGTTCTTGACGCCCCAGCATCAACTGCTCGGGCCGCCTCAGTTTTTCCAGCACTCCAGAAAATGCATCCGAGGGCATACGCAAGGCTGGGCCAAGCTCCAGTTGCTTATCTTCCTGAAGCCATTGCATCAAGTCACGATCCTGCGGATCGATACGATAGGGCACATGCTTGTCAACAGCCATCACCGGCATGCTTTGCCCATCGCAAAGGGCTTCAAACATGACTGTCAGTTCAGTTGGAAACCACTGAGCCAACGTCGTCCTGGCAACTAAAAATCGGAAAGAAAGGCCAATCGCTGCACCATCCTCATGCTGAAACCAGGGACGGATTTGCTTGGGTTTGTCTGGCTCTTGACTGGCTGCCTTGTCGTGACTGACAGACTTTGTTGGCGGACTCGAGGATTCTTTAGACCCCACCATTTCAGGGTGAAGGGTTCCTAATGCCACGGCCACCGAGTGAGCGCAAAGCATTCCCGATTGCCGAGACTCACGACAAGTGCACTGGTTTTCAATATCCAGCTCACTTTCAAAGTAAAGTCCAGCCCGATAGACCTGACCCCCAGCTTGAACACTGCCCATGGCCTTTGATTGGTCCCAATCTGCCTTCAGCACAGCCCCAGTCGAGAGGTATTGCCTTGCCCGCTTCATGGCCTCCCAACCGGCCGACTTGGATAGTAATTTTTCGTTGATTGAGTTGAGTCCCATGACACCCCTAAATAGTTAAGGATCCATACCAAAGGAATACAACCCTTTGCAATGAACCCACTTTTCCCAGCATCCACCTCAAAGGACTATCAGGCAAGGATTGTTGAGCGCCAACTCAAGGCACGAGCACCACTCGATAAAACAAGTGCCCGAGTCCATGGGCTTGCCCACCCTGCATGCGCATGATCTCGCTTCCAGAGACTTGCTGATCCACCTCATTCCAGACAACAAAATCACTGCTGGCCTGAAGCATGTATGCCCGGCCAGGTTCCCCTCGTACCTCAATGAGGACATTTGCTTCGGGTGAAAGGGTCACTTTTTCAATCCTTAGGACGAATGACGGATCATAGCGGGCAATGCGGATCTGGACCTTGGCCACGGGGCTGTATTTGAACCCATCCCAAGCTCTCCATGTAAAACTATCCGACCCGACGTAACCAGACTGAGGTGTGTAGGTAAGCTCTTTGCCTTGACCAGCGATCACACCGTGACCGGGTCCCTCGAGGATCACACGCTGAAGCACGTCCTGATCTTCATCCTCAACGTCCAGGCTGAATGAATGGGACTTGTTGGAGGCAATCAAAAGGGATTGATCGTGGCTGGTCGGCGGATGATTAGGATGCTGAACTTCAATCACAACTGTTGCCAGTTCACTCTCCAGCTCCCCATCACTTGCTCTAAACTGGATACGATCGAATCCATAAAATCCGTCGGCTGGGTGATAAGTCAGTTCGGGGGCTTCCCCAGTAAGGGATCCATTCTCGGGCAACACAATCCACTCGAAGGTCAGGGGGTTGTTTTCTGGGTCCTTTGCATCAAGGAGAAACTCCATCGACTGGTGACCAAAAATGTCGACAGCAGAATCTCTAACCACGGGGGGCGTGTTTTGGTCGGTCACCACAAGATTGACACCAACAAGACGTTGCCCCCCTTGATCGTCCGAAATCCTTAGCATTCCGGCTGTTTCTCCCAGGAATCTTGGAGGTGGCATGTAGGTCAAGACACCCTCCTTCCAGGAAAGCAAACCGGCCTCTGGCTGTTTAAAAATCTCATAACTGACAGGATCTTCATCCACATCCTCTGCCTGCAGAGGAATGATTACTTTCTGATCCAATGACGTCACAAGATTGACTTCTCGCATGTCGGGAGGATTGTTCACATCACTTACCACAATATTCACCCAGCCAATCGGGCCATCAACCCGACCATCATTGGCTCGATAAGAAAAAGCATCGGTTCCAGAAAACCCAAACTCGGGACGATAAGTAGCAACTTGTGGAAACGCCATGAGGGTTCCATGCTCCGGACCCTCGACTATCTCGTAAGTCAGCGGATCACGATCAGGGTCGACGGCTGAAAAGGTGATATTCAACTCTCTATTCCTGGACATACTCAGCTGCTGTTTTCTCGCCTCAGGAGGATCGTTGATGCCCTTGACAAGCAACTGAACATGGCCCGTAGCCTGCAGCCCACTCGAATCCTCAATCACATAGGAAAAGGCATCTGTGCCAAAATAATCCGGAGCGGGTTGATACTCAAAACCACCAGCCTCAATTGGCACTAACTCTCCATGCTCAGGTAAAGACCACTCCACCAATTTTATCGGTTCATTATCTGGATCCACATCATTGATCATTGGGTCAAAGGCGATCAACTCATCTTCGATCACAATGATTCGATCCTCTTGAGCCTCTGGTTCATCCTCGACGGGTACGACTTCTATCAGGACCCTTCCCATCGCCATACCCCCCTGATCATCGGTGATGACATAATCAAAGGAATCGTCACCATGAAAATGTTCATCGGGCAGGTAGGTCACACCCCCATCCTCCAGCATCACTGAGCGCCCGTGCAGAGGTGGCAGCACTTCCATTATCGTGAGAGGCAGACCCGCCGGATGCCGGTCATTGGCTAGCAAATCCAACTTGTGAGGTGTGTCTTCCAGAGTGATGGCCTTGTCTGTTTGTGCCTCGGGGGATTGATAGCCTTCCAAGACACTGAATCGGGCAGTGAGCCGAGCCTGCTCACCTCCTGGATCGGTCACTAAAAAATGAAGCCATTCACTCCCAGACCATGTGGGATCAGGAGGACTGACTCGGAGGATATCCTCATCACTCAGCTCAAGGATGAGGCCGCCCTCTCCGGTGACTTGCCACACAAGGGTATGACGCTCGTGATCGGGATCGCTGGCATAAGGTCGGAGGTTCACCGGAAAAAAAGTTTCTCCCGTTGGGATTGTCTGACTCAGAATTCGGTGGATGATCGGAGGCTGATTCAACCGATCCACCGCAGCATAGCGGCCACTTCTTCCCAAGTCCTTCTGGTAGCGAGGCCAGGGAGCAGCATCCACATCAAAAGGAACAGGCAGAGACCAGGCATAGACCGAATTGCGGTGCTTGAGACTGGTTCTTGGGTTTTCGTAGGCAAAGCGCAAATCCAGAATCGAGGTTGCCACCACATCAAGCAACCCATCGTGGTCCAAATCCGTGAGTACCGGTGGCGCTGCCTTGAGCAGGCCGCCCCCGGCAGATTCCATCCACAAGCGCTCCCCAGAGGGTGAACCAGGCATGGATAGGGGCTGGCCAAGGGCATTCCAAGCTCGAATACCAGGTGTATGATCTGAACTCCCGGTGATAAGGGTGATGAGGGAAAATCCAGGCACAGCCATCACGATGTCCGGATGGCTGTCGCCATCCATATCGGCTACCACAGGGGATGAATTGAGATGCCCATCCTGCACCGGACCCACAGGCCAGCCGACGGCTTCAAAACCATGGTGGTGGATAAGGTGCAAAGATCTTGAGTGAACGCTGGCAGCCACAATCTCAAGATCCCCATCACCGTCCATATCGGCCAAGGCCGGTGAGGCTTGGAAATGCTCATCCTGCAACACCGGAAATCCTGGTAGGAGCTCGAGGTTATGATCCAACACCCATATCCCTCCCCTACTTTCGGTTTCCTTACCTGTGCTCAATAGGATCACCTCATTCCAACCATCTTGATCGAGATCACCGACAACGGGTGAGGCAATCACTTTCCCTTCCCAGATCCTTCCCGAACGAAGGGGCCTGCCCGGGGTATCCAGGTCAAATAGCAGGAAGTTTTGGCAGCCACCGCGTATGATGATTTCCAACTGAGGATCCTCATCCATGTTGGCGACTACCGGCAACAATTCCATCGCATCTGCCTCATACTCACAGGAACCCAGACTCCAGCTCATCCATATACTCCCATCGGCACGAAGCAACCAAAGCCTCTGGGTGGCCTGAAAACCTCCATCGGGACTTTGATGTGAGAGAAGGATCAGTTCGGGTTGACCATCCAGATCAAGATCGGCCATCACCTTACCAAGGGATTTAGCATTCAGGTGCAGCGGCCAGGGAGCGCCCCATGGCTGCCCATCATGGGAAAAAACTCTGAGTGCTCCACCGCTTCCCCCCTCGGTAAAGATCTCCATCTTGCCATCCCCATTCAAATCGCCTACCAGGGGCAGATCATCGAATGGCACAGCCGATCCTAGCTCGCGTTGCCAAAGCAAGCTGCCATCGTGCCGAAACACATTGAGATAGCTCTCTCTACCAAATAAATCACCCGCGTCGACTGTCACAATTTCCTCAAAACCATCTTGATCTAGATCCGCCACCACTGGAATTCGCCAGTCCTGGGCAGGCATTTCACGACCGACTTCCTGCAAGATTGGAAAACCCTCTCGCAAGCTACCATCAAGCAGAATGCCTTGAACAAAATCCTCCTTAAAATGACCGCTACCATCGGTCGCCCTCAGTCTCAATGAATAGATCTGATTGGCTTCCATCAGGGAAGTATCCCAGCGAGCAAGGATGGTCTTGTGAGCAGAGCCTGCGGTCATGACTGATTGGTAGATGCCTACTGAGATCCACTGACTGGGCTGAACCCCAAGTCCATATTCAAGGATGTAGGTTCGAGACTTGCCATAAACACTCCCAATGATATCCACCCAGTCTCCAGCACGGATGACATCATTATTCTGAGGATGCATCAGGTGAACGTTGGCGATTTCGATGCCTTGGCGATTGGCACTTATTTGATCAAACTGATCTTCTACTTCCAAAGAGATGGTGTAGATACCATCCTCGATGTCTGCGGTATTCCAGTCCTGCATCAACCATTGGTCGCGAGCCGGCTCGTCGGATTGATACAGTATTGACCACTCAAGGGGCGACTGCCCGTATCCAAGTAGTATGCGGTATTGCCTGAAGTGCTCTCCGCATGCTGATCCTCGAATCCCAATCGATCCTCCCAGTCTATCAGGGAGGGAAAAATCAGCCATCGGTAGCGGATGATCTATCAATTGCGCCTTGTGGGCATTGAGGCGCCCCAATCCCAGCGGCTTATCTGGCTCAATGGGATCCACTGAGTTGATTAAGGCCCGCTGAAGCTCCTCAGCCGACCATTCAGGATGCCTAGCAAGCATCAGCACTGCGGCGCCACTCACGTGGGGAGCAGCCATGGAAGTACCGCTCAGGAATCCAAATCGGTTGTCAGGAAAAGTTGAAAAAATCGATTCTCCCGGAGCAGCCAGGTCAATGAAGTCACCATAATTGGAGAAACGCGTACGCTGATCTTGCTGGTTGGTTGCTCCGACAGCAATGGTGTGATCAAAGGCTGCAGGATAGAAAAGCTGATCACTCTTGCGATTACCACCAGCCGCGACGAACAAGAGACCTGCAGCATGCACCTCTTCCACGGCAAGCCTCATGACTTCACTCCTCACATCCACACCCCAACTCGCGTTGAGGATGCGCGCTCCCTGATCAATCGCATAGCGGACCCCGCGCATCACCGTTGCCACATCGGCCTTCCCGGAAGTACCAAAAGTCTTGATGGCCATCAAACTCACCTCCGGACTGACACCGGCCGATCCCCGACGATTGTCAGCCACCGCACCAATAATGCCTGCTACATGCGTTCCGTGACCCTGATCATCGAATGGGTCCCCATCATCGGAAACAAAATCATAACCGTGCCAATCATCAATCAAGCCATTGCCATCGTCATCCAGGCCATTGGCAGGAATTTCACCCACATTGGTCCATAGATTGCCCTGAAGATCTGGATGAAAAAAATCAATGCCCGTGTCAACCACAGCCACAGTCACCCTTCGATCTCCTTGGCCCACCATCCATGCCTCAGGCAAGTCAATGTCTGCATCGGCCTTGCCCTCAAATTGCCCCATATTGTTCAGGCCCCAAGATCGCTCGAAATAAAAATCATCGGGAAGTCGCACTTGGTCGAGCTGGAGTAGGTAATTGGGCTCCACGTGACTGACGTGCTCGAGGCTGAGCAGCTCCTGCATGGCTCGTGCAGTTGACCAACCAGACCCATGGTCGGGAAGCTGTACAAGAACCCATGCATCAAGAGGACGCTTCCCGACGGCATGGAGTGGTCGCCGCAAACTTGCATAGGGCTGGATCAAAGGCTCACAACTGATGTCCGGGTGGTCCGCTCTGAATTGACGCAACCACGACGGCAAATCTCGATCGATCTTGATCAGATAGGATCCCGGCTCAAACCCCTCTAAAACGGAATCCCTGGAAGACTCAGTGGCTGCACCCCGCATGGACCAGCCCAAAGTCAAAAAAACCAAAATACCTACCCACCAGAATTCAAGCAATCCAAACCCACCGCTTCCCAAGCCCTGAGAAGGCTCTGGGAAAAGCGCATGCGGCTTTTGCCTACAACCATGCAGGCGGGGCATTCTGGTCTGGAAACTTAGCTGCTTGCTCATACAGGGTATCGCCAATTCCTGATTGTTTTCAGGTTATCAGTGAGGCCATGGCCTGCCAACATGAACTCGCCACCGAAGAGCATGAAGCATTGAAAGCAAACCAGACATCAGGGCTTTGCTGCTTGACGACTGGGTCTGCATGCCGATTGACTCTCTGCGTGGAAGGGAAACGACCTTCAGTTTTGCTTTCTGCTTCATACCATGGATTACCTCGAAAAACTCAAGTTCAACGGCGATGGCCTCATCCCTGCAATCATTCAAGATGCAGAAAATGGCCGAGTTCTAATGATGGCTTGGATGAACGCCACGGCATTGGAAAAGACGATTGAAACTGGCAAGACCCATTTCTGGAGTCGTTCTAGGCAAAAGTACTGGATGAAGGGCGAATCAAGCGGACACACTCAGCAGGTAGTCGATTGTGCCTATGATTGCGACGGGGATACCCTGTTGATTCAAGTTGAGCAAAAGGGGGCGGCGTGTCACGAGGGATACCGATCCTGTTTTTTTACCTCCATAAAAGATCAGGGAAAAAAAACTGGAAATCACTGAGCCAATGCTCAAATCGCCAGACGAAATCTACGGTTCAAAAAGCTAGTCCTACCACCTGAAAAGAGGAGGCTCTAGCTGGCTAGAGTCGACGAAGGCCATCCTCGGGCATGGCATTGGGGATTTCATCTTCGATGGAACCTAGTCGATCCATTGTTTCAGCATCCAAATCTAAATCGGCAGCCGCCAGGCTTTGATCAAGCTGATCTACATGAGAAGCCCCGATGATAGTCGAGGCAACAAATTCATGTTGTTTACTCCATGCGGTCGCCAGAGTGACCAGATTCAAACCGATAGAATCAGCCACGTCCTTAACCCGGGCCACCACTGCCAAGGTCCGATCATTGATAAAGCGCTGGACCATTTTTTTCTGCCGCTCACGACCTAACGAGAGATAAATGGCAAAGCGCGCACCCTCAGGGAATTGACCATCTTGGTATTTGCCTGTGAGCACACCACCCCCGAGGGGTGAGTAAGGCAGCAAACTAACCTGCTCCTGGCGACAAACCTGGGCAAGCTCACTTTCGCACCGGCGGTTAATCAGGCTGAAGTTGTTTTGGACCGTTTCCATACGATCCAGCTGGTGGCGCTCCGAAGCCCACAATCCCTTCATGACTCCCCAGCATGTGTCGTTGCTGGTACCAAAAACTCGTATCTTGCCATCCCGCTTGAGGTCCGAAAGGGCCGAGAGAGTTTCCTCATGGCGCATGCCATGATCGGGCCAATGGGTTTGGTAAAGATCGATGTAATCGGTTTGAAGACGCCTCAGACTGGCCTCGACTTGACGCACTATCTGGTGGCGATCTAGGGAAGTCATTCCATGCCGGACAGGTGGCACAAACCACCCGTGTCCGGCACCCGTGATTTTGGTTGCAAGGATGAGAGACTCTCTGGGTTTGTCTTTCAACCATCTCCCCACGATGGTTTCAGTGAGACCAACGGTTTCAGCCCGTGGCGGCACCGGATACATTTCGGCAGCGTCAAAGAAATTGACGCCCTTATCGTAAGCTTCGTCCATAATCCGGAAGGACATGGACTCGTCAGCCTGATCGCCAAAGGTCATGGTCCCGAGACAGATCTCGGAGACCACCAAACCGCTTCTACCCAGACGACGCTGCCTCATGAGCCTACCATCACTGAGCCTTGAGTGCCTGATCAATAGCAGCTCTTAGCTTGGTATCATCCGGACGGGTTCCCGAACGGTAGTGACCAATCACCTTACCCGTTTTGTCCACCAGGAATTTTTCAAAATTCCATCGCACATCTCCACCATGTTCGGGATGGGAGGTGAGATACTTGTAGAGTGGTGCCTGTTGATCGCCTTTCACGTCAACTTTGCCCATCATGGGAAAGCTCACCCCATAATTATCTTTGCAGAAGCTCAAAATCTGCGAGTGGGAACCAGGCTCCTGGCCGCCGAAGTTGTTGCAAGGAAACCCCACAACTGAGAAACCCTGATCCTTGAGTTCATTGTGTAATTTTTGCAAACCCTCATACTGAGGCGTGTAGCCACACTTGCTGGCCACATTGACCATGAGTAGGACCTTGCCTTTCCAGTCCTGCAAGTTGACTTCCTTGTCTTCGATGGACTGCATCTTGAAACTCAAGGCATTGGGCTCGTTATGATGATCAGCTTGCATGGGGGTTGAACTCAATAGACTCATCAATATGGCGAATGCTGAGAAAACGGAGGTGTGAATTTTGGTTATTTTCATGATATGATTTGATTGCGTCGATAAGGTTTCCTCATTTGAACAAATTGCAAATGATTTTATTTCAGTGTCAGACATGCTCCACTGCAGTTTGAGCTGATTCCTCCTGCATGTAGGTCCTCGGAACATAAAAATACGCCACAAAAACAAAGAGGATGGCCGTGATCAGCATAGTCCAAGTCCAAAACCAGAAATAAGCCGCTCCCTCGAACTTCACGGCGCCTCCCACGCTCTCCTGGGCGGTAAATTCAATGGAAGGCCCTACTCCGCGCTCTCTTTGAACCTGAGTCATTCCCTGATCTCCCATAAGCGCTACCATCCGCCTCTCCCTCCAATTCAGTGGTTTTTCCTCAGCTTGCGATCCGGAGGGTCGAGAAACAGCGACTTCAACTATCAGGTCATCAGAACTCAACCGCTGCTGATCCTCTCCCAGACTCACGATTCGGAAGCTATTGCGGTTGATCATACGATATTCCAAGGGATTCCCCCATGGGTCGAGGCTCTCTCCCACCACAGCTTGGCCCTGTTCGGTGCGGGGCAACTGCTCCTGGTTAGCCTCAAAATAATTTTGGATGGATAATTGGGCATCAGAAAGTTGTTTCCGGATCGTTTCGGTCATCAAGGCAGGGTTTCCTTGTTCGATCAGAATGAATTTATTGACTGCAGCCGTGAAATAATTACCTAAGGAAACCGATGCCAGGAACATGGCCATCACCACCGATTTCATGCTCGTCGGCGCCTGGGTGTAAGCAAATTCAAGGCAAGTGATAGAGACCATGACCTCCGACGCAGTCAA
Source organism: Verrucomicrobiota bacterium (assembly GCA_023257935.1). Classification (GTDB taxonomy): domain Bacteria; phylum Verrucomicrobiota; class Verrucomicrobiia; order Limisphaerales; family AAA164-E04; genus UBA7971. Next base: position 991 of record JALRAZ010000162.1, on the reverse strand, counting down.
AAGCACGTAGGCAAGTAACTGCCACGAGATGGAAGGGGTTTGGCCTGCATCAATCCAGGACTGTAGGAAGGACACAACCGCAAATCCAGGAACCATGACAAACAGGCCTATGGATATCTTGCGAAGCGCTGTCATGGGAAAAAACCGATCCAAAAATGGATAAAGCAAGTAACTAAAAACGGGCACCAAGGTGACGATCATGATGGGGTTGATCGCCTGAATCTGAGATGGCAGCCACTCCACGCCCAGCCAGTTGCGATTCAAATCCTCAGCCTGCAGCACCCAAGAAGAGCCAGTCTGATCAAACAAGGCCCAGAAAACGGCTACAAAGGAAAAAATAATCAGCAGCTTGAACAGGATGAAAAGCCCCTGCAGGGAGAAAACTTCTTTAACAAAAGACATACCTCGGGCAGGGATGTGGACAAAAACTTTCCTACCCATCCAGAACAAGACGGTGGCAATCGCCATCAGAACCCCTGGGACGCCAAAGGCCCAGTGCGGTCCGTAGTGTTCCAACAAAAGTGGTGTCGCAAGGGTGGAGAGAGCTGCCCCCACATTAATGGAGATATAGAACCACCCGAACACCTTGGTAAGCCAGTGGCTGTTGGATTGACCAAACTGATCACCTACATGGGCTGAAACACAAGGTTTGATCCCACCCGATCCCAAGGCAATCAGATAAAGGCCCGACATCATCCAGCTTTCAGCACTCATCCCAGCCGAGCCCATCAAGGCGAGCGCGAAATGACCCAAGCAGTAGACCACTGAAAGACTAAGAATCGTGCGGTATTTGCCAAGCCATGCATCAGCTAGAAAAGCTCCTAAGATCGGAGTCAGATAGACCCAGGCATTGAAATCGTGGTAGCGCGCCACCGCTTCGGCACGGTTCATTGGCTCACCAGGCGAAGTATCGAGCAGAAAGAGGGGCTGACCCAAAGGGATATTGAAAGCTCACCTGGGCGCCCTCGTGCTCGCTCGACTGATGCATGGT
>JALRAZ010000185.1 GCA_023257935.1 Verrucomicrobiota bacterium | reverse complement strand
CAATGGCATGATTCAGGTGTTGGAGGTGCATGCCCTCTCATTGGGACAGCGCTTTTACCGCCTTCGCTGATCGTTCCATAAAGCTGTAGGTCAACAGGACGCTACGCTCTCCAACTTTTAAGGCGTCATGGACGCCGCGTCCTCCTTGCCTCTTCTGGGATGCGATCTGGAGTGGTTGATCGGATCCAGTCATGATGGCTCAGATAAAATCGCGGAACCGAAGCCAGGTCCGCCATAGGCTCGATATGGGTTTGTGATGGGCGGAAATTGAAGGAGACATGAGTTTGCGCCCGGACAACGGGGCGGTGGCCACGGGAGTTTTCCCATCGATCGGCGATGGATCTGGCATAGGTCCTGAGGTGGAAGGGGGATGTGCTGATATGCATGGCTTTGGACATGGAAAGGTCTCGAGCATAATCCCAGTCGATAAAAGGATCCCCCCATTGTCCCTCTGTCCAACCTTGCATCAAGCTGGCTTGGGGCATTTGCCCTCGAAACTCTGGGCCGGGAGTCGGTATGTGAACCGTCAGCCACTGGGTATCGGTCCCTGCGACATAATCTGGCTCTCCGGCGATCTGGGTGTAGGAGCCATGTTGCCATGCTTGGCGATCTATTTGCTGGGCGTGGTTGGATTGTCTGATGGCCAGGGACTTGTCCTCCACCACATAGAGGGGCACCTCAGGCGGCTGTGCGCCGGTCAGCGCAAAGGGCTGCATACGCCTCAGGAAGGGCATCATGCTGCCATCTCCTTCTGGGCCATGCATCTGCCTCAATAACTGCATGGCATGCTGGGTATCCCTGACCCCATGTCCTTTTTTCTCCAGGGCCTCCTTGTAATCGCCGAGGATTCGTGAAAGAGGCATGAGAGGATGTGCCGAGGTTGGGGAGCGCCCATAGAGTTCATTCCATAGGGTCTTCAATCTTGCCGAAATGGCTGCCGGGCTCCTGGCTATGGGCACCTCAGCCCCAGAAGGGTTATAGAGGATACGCTCACCGATCAAGGGTTCGCGCAGGATGAGGATTTCGGGCAGCTTATCCCAGTCATTGAAGGAGGGATCCAGGCAACGATAGAAGTCCTTGGGCCCTGGCCATGCCAAGCCGTCAACACGCATGGATTGATCCGTTTCTTGTTTCAGGATGCGGTCATCCACGAGTTGAATCTCGCATGGGCTGGCGCGGTAGACTTCGGCCTTGAGTCGCCAGCTCCAGCTCAGGCCTTCGAAAGTGATGCGGGCATCTCCTGGGATCAGGTATTGTCTCAATGGGAACCCAATCTGAAACATATACCACGCCAGGATTCCCATCAGTAGTGTCGTGGAGAGCCTGGCTGAAGAAGTGGACTCCTTGTCTCGGTCGGCCTTCCAGCCAAGTAGCCCACCAAGGGGTGGGATCGTCAGCATGCCTATCAGCGCCCAGGATCTCTCGGGTGGGGTCCAATTGGGTTGGCGTAACCATCGCAGCAGACGAGTGGGCCATGTGGGTTCCAGAAAAATCAGGGCTGAGCCCAGTCCCAGTGCTGGGAACCACAGCAGATCATTGAAGAGTAGGGTATGATTGAGGCCATGGAACAGGCCCATGAGCCCCAGCCCAAGGTATCGTGTCCTTCGAAAAAGCAGCAGCAGCCCAGCGAGGATATCAAACAGGGCTCCTCCCCAAGCGATGCCATAGGCTAGGACGGGAGAGGCAAGCCAGGCCTGCATGCGGTCGGCCGGCATGAAAGCAAGCCAGCCTTGTAGGCGTTCCATGACGTGGGGAAAGGACAGGAAGTAGGTGACTGGCTGGGCATCGAGCAACCAGTCTGCATTGAGCTTGGCCCAACCAGCGTAGGCATACATCACCACCAGCTGGAAGCGGAGGATGCCAATCGACCAGTAGGGTACATCCGAGGCGCCAGATGTGGCCGAGTTCCTACTATCCAGGCTCCAGCATCGCTGTGCTGGCAACCCCATCATCAGGAAGGCGATGAGGAGTTCCAAATAATAGTAACTCATCCAGTAGGTGCGGGTCGATTCCACCGCGTAGAGATAGCCCCAGGTCAAAAAAAGTGTGACCGCGGCAAGTCGATACCGGTAACCGAAGGCGAGAGCTAGCCCAGCCAACCCCATCAGGCAAACCAGGGCTTTGAAACCCCATGGCGGGAGCCAAGGTAGCCAGGAAAAACCCGGATAGGGAAAGGGCATCCCCAGGTTCTGGCCGGTATAATAAACTTCCAGCATCACCTTTCCTGCGGTGCTCTCCGACGGCAGAAAAAGGGACAGGGCTTCCAGGGCCATGATGAGGCCGAATATCATCCGGAACAGGGCTAGAGATTGCCCGCTGACCGGTCGGGCCCATCTTTCCCGGAGACGACATAGCCAATGGCTGTTGGCGTTGCCCGACTCAAGGCCAACCCTTTTGTTTCCCACTTTGTTCGGCATGGACTCATCACCCTAGCGGGGATGCCTGCTCAGAGATTGCAATCAAGAGCTTTTCTTATGAAATGAGTGCGAGTCTTCATGGGCGGTGGGGTGCCACAGGAGCAAGATATTCAAAATCAAAGATGCGGGCTCGGTTTTCAGCCACCTCCCAAGTTACCTCCAAAGAGGTCTTGGGCTTCAAGGTGCTAGGTTGCATGGCGACTGATTGGTATGGGCAAGGGATTGACAAAATCTTTGTTTCAGCCAAAGACATGCGCATGAAATTCAGTCAAGTCGTGCTGATGGTTTGGGCCCTCTGGATACCCCAATTTGGCTGGGCTGATCAGCTGGTGCTCCGTTGGAAGCTTGGACCAGGGGATGCACCCTTTCTTGCCACCGACAATGCTCACCGCGGCGCCGCCCTGAATCCGGTTTCAGGCAACGTTCTGGTAGTCAGTCGGACGGGTCAGCCTGACATTCATGTGCTCGATGGGCAGGATGGATCCATTCTCTACACGCTGGACAATGATCCATCGACGATTGCTGGAGGTACCTTCCTCATGAACATGGTGGGAGTCGCTGAAGATGGGGCAGTATACGCAGGCAATCTCAGCACCAGTGCTGCCAACCCCAACTATCGTCTCTATCGCTGGGCTGATGACGGATTCAATGCCTATCCTGACTTGGCGTATGAGGGCGATCCTGGGCTCAGCGAGCCGGATGCTGACAACGCTCAGCGATGGGGCGATTCCATGGACGTTCGGGGCGCAGGCAAGGACACGCAAATATTGCT
>JALRAZ010000061.1 GCA_023257935.1 Verrucomicrobiota bacterium | reverse complement strand
CCCGCAGGCCCTTGACCGACTAGGCTACACGGCTGAACAGAGCAAGGCCATCATCGATCACATTGAGCAGTACGACACCATCGAAGACTTTGAGGAAGAAGGCCAAACGCGCCGAAGCGGACTGCGGTCTGAACACGTAGGTGTCTTCGACTGTGCCTTCAAAGCTCATCGAGGCGTGAGAAGCATCCACTACATGGCTCACCTTAAGATGATGGGCGCAGCCCAACCCTTTATCAGCGGTGCCATATCCAAGACTGTCAACCTGCCTCACGAGTGCTCAGTTGATGATATCAAGGATGCTTACGTTCAGGCCTGGAAGATGGGGCTTAAATGTGTGGCGATCTACCGTGATGGTTCCAAGCGTTCTCAACCCTTGAACACCAACCAGGCATCGACCGAATCTTCCAGTAGCTCCTCGGATGATCAGGTCAAGGCCTTGAGGCAGGAAATTGATCGTCTGACACAGCAATCGACTCAGCCACTGCGTCGGCGCTTGCCTGAAACTCGCCAGGCTGTGACCCACAAATTTGATATTGCAGGCCACGAAGGTTATTTGACGGTTGGATTGTTTGAGGATGGGAGCCCGGGTGAACTTTTCATCACCATGGCCAAGGAAGGTTCTACTATTGGTGGACTGATGGATAGCGTCGCTACCCTCACCAGCATGGCTCTTCAATATGGGGTGCCGCTGGATGCTTTGGTGAAGAAGTTTTCGCACCAACGTTTTGAGCCCTCCGGTTTCACCAAGAACCCTGACATAAGGAACTGTTCTTCAATTCCAGATTATGTGTTCCGATGGATGTCTCACACTTTCCAACCTCCCTGTGAATCAGGAGGATCCAATGAGCCCCAGGCCGAGCTAGACATGCCTGGGCTGGATGAAGAAATTAAAAAAAAAGTGAATCGCCCCATAGCTGACCTCCCACTGAGTGAGGAGGCCACTCGCCTCAAAAAGGGCCTGGACATTAAGGCTCCGGGGGAGGATGGGGTTGATCATGCGCGCCAAGGCAGTCAGTCCTTTGTTAACCAGAGCGACGCCCCTGCCTGCCCCAATTGTGGGCATGTGACAGTTCGTAATGGGGCCTGTTACAAATGCCTCAACTGCGGGGAAAGCCTAGGTTGTTCTTGAGTGTGGAGCCTGGAGCGTAGGTCTTAATGAAAGAAATGAGACCTCTGGGTTTCCAACATCAAGATTTCCAGCATTAACAATCCTTCATCAAAGGGTCGGACAAAGTCCGACCCTTTTTTCATACTCAAGCCTCACGACTCAGGCTTTCAGCGCTGGATCGAATACCCTTGAGGTCGAGTTTGCCACTACCCAGTAAAGGGATGGACTCAACTTGATAAAAGGCCGATGCGTTGGGTTTCCAAAGGTTGGGTATATCAGCCTGCTTGAGTCGTTGTAGGGTCTCCTCAAGGTCCCCCAGATCAGCGGTATGAAGGACAATCAATCGTTCCCCTTTGCGGTCGCAAGGAACGGAGGTGACGGCCACAAAGGGGGCTGCGTGCTCCCGGCCATCTTCCATCAAGACTTGTTCGATCGCCTCATGGGGTACCATTTCACCGCCAATCTTGCTAAAACGGGAGAGTCGCCCCGTGATGACGATGAATCCGTCATCGTCCAGTTTTGCGATATCCCCGGTTTCATACCACCCCTCTTGCAGCACTTTTTCGGTTTTAGAGGGTTCACCCAGATAGCCACGCATGACATTGGGGCCCTTGATCAGGAGCATGCCATCTTGGTGAGGGGGTAATGGTACCCGTGATTCGGGGTCGACAATGCGGGCACTCACTCCTGGAATGGGATGGCCCACGCTGCCATCCTTGTGAGTGTAGGTGTCCGGATCTAGAGCAGGAGGAGCAGGGAGATTGAGCGAGACGATCGGTGAAAGCTCAGTCGTGCCATAACCTTCC
>JALRAZ010000171.1 GCA_023257935.1 Verrucomicrobiota bacterium | reverse complement strand
AAGACATTTTCTAGCCTCGGGTTCCTTCAAAAAAGAAGGATACATCCCTGAGCTAGGCCCAGTTGAAGCCATTGCCCTGCATCCAAATGTTTGATCTGTGAATTGGTCGGGTGACTGCGATGGGATACCGTGTAGGGTGAGCTTTCTTCAACGCAAACTTGAATGGGCTCAGCAATGCCTTCAAGCAGCTGTGCAAGCGACTTATCCTGCTGAATCCATTGCTCTAGATGCGAAGATGCTTTAACCGGGTCTTCAAGCACCCCGAGTGACAACTGCCAACGAGAGTCAGCCTGGAAAGCGCGTGCTACGCGCAGCCCTTCCCGGGTTTGCAAATCCTGAGGGCAAAGGGAGCGCAAGAGAATTAAAACCGGAAAGGCCCCTTCTCGCCTGCAAGCATCCCTCGTGTCTTCAGGATGAACGTTCGGCTGGATTGTAAACGCAGATTTCATCGCATTGCAGCAGGATATCCGATAGGAGGGTGAGTCCTGAGGGGATCACCCATTCTGGTGCCTCTATCTCATGGACCTCGAGAGCCAGAGCACAAGCAAAGCATCTCAGTGGAGTTTGAGACCATCCCATCAAGGTGGCATGAGTGAGTCCCTCTACCCCCTGATCCAGCAGATAGAGGTAGGTCTCCCTACCTGCCTTGAGTGCTTGCCCGACGACGCTTAGGGCATGATCAAAAGCCGCCTCCTTGGGATGGCTGTGAATCAACACCCCCAGCGAACCAGATAGACTGGAGTTTGGCTTTTCTGAGGGTTGATCCATGGGTCAGGATGATGGGATGAAGGGGGAATCGCTGACCAGTTTTTTCCATGTCGAGGCGTCCAAGGCTCTCACGTGGTCAAACAGATATTGCTGGGCATACCCGGCATGGCGTCCGAAATAATCGTTGGCAAAAGCCTGGAGCGCCTTGACCGATGGAGATTGCCCGGGGAAATAGTAATCACGAAGGATGCGAATCATCCAGACATCAAGAGGGAATGCGCTCTGAAAACCGTATCCAAAGAGCAACACACAATCTGCTATTTTGGGCCCCACCCCCGGCAACTGCATGAGCGCTTCCCTCGCCTCGGGAAGTGCGAGCTGACCCACTTTCACTAGGTCGAACTTCCCTTGATCGATCAGACACGCCGTCTGGTGCAGGAATCGAGCACGGTATCCCATCCTACAAGCTCGCAGAGCTGATTCTCCAGCCCTGGCCAACGAGCCAGGCGTCGGGAAGGAATGATCCAGCAACTGGCCTGATTGGTCGGTGACCTCGGCGCCAAATGCCTGGCTGATTGCTTGCACCATTTGTCGAATCTGAATGATTTGCTTGGTGGAGGAGAGGATGAAACAGGCCAAAGCCAACCAGGCATCCTGAGCGAGCAAGCGCAAGCCCACATTAGCTTGGAGGGATGCCTGCATCAGTGGGTCCGAGGGAAACGTTTTGACGATGCTCCGGAGAGAATGATTCAGACCAAAGTAGTCCCGGAGCAGGCTCCTGGCCATTGCAGGCTCGGCTGTGGTGTGAACGCTCAAGGTGGAAGGAGCACGACGTGCGAGACGAAAAAAATGCATCCCGAGGCATCCTTCCCATTGCACACGATCAGGGCAACGCCAGTGAAACACCTGTCCGCTACCCAGGGTGAGAGCCAAGTCAAGATCGCTAGCGCGCAAATTAAAGCTATTCATGCAGCGCACGAAGCCGATTCAACGACTAGTAAGCGATGATTGAACGCACGGGCACGTCGCCCAAAAGCTTGCGTCCCGATAGGAACTCCAATTCAACAAGGAAGACCGCTTCAACCACTTGGGCCTGCAACTGTTGAAGCAATTCAAGAGCCGCCGCTGCTGTCCCTCCAGTAGCCAGCAAGTCATCCAACAACAAGACCCTTTGACCTGGAAGCACCGCATCACGATGCATCGCTATGGTGTTGGACCCGTATTCCAAGTCGTAGGATTGCTCAATAGTCTCAAAGGGTAGTTTACCCTGTTTGCGGATGGGGACAAACCCAGCATTCAGCATGGCAGCGGCGGCGGCACCGAAGATGAATCCGCGCGCATCGATCCCAACAACCAGATCAATGTCATCGGGCTGATGAGATCCAATCATCTGCTCCAGAGCCATTCTGAAAAGCCTGCCATCAGCCAGCAAAGGCGTGATGTCTTTGAACTGGATACCCGGTTTGGGGAAATCAGGGATATTGCGAATGCCCTGCTTGAGCTCATCCAGCGGTGAATCGCTGGTCGCTGAGGGTTGAGAGCTTCCTTCGGTCATTTCTGAACCGACTCCATTTTCTCGATCATCTTGCGTAGCTTGGAAAGCGCCAGGTTCTGAATCTGACGCACACGCTCTCTGGTCACCTTAAAGTGTTCCCCTACCTCCTCCAGAGTGCGTTCTGGACCGCCATCCAACCCAAAGCGGTATTCGAGGATGGTTGCTTCGCGATGAGGTAGCGTCTTGATCAAATCATGCAGCATGTCATTGACCGTCTTGTCCTCAAGATGCTTGTAGGGGTTTTCAGCTTTCTCATCACTGACGATTTCAGCGAAAGTGCTGTTATCATCACCGATGGGAGAATCCAGTGAGGCCGGACGAATGGCCGCCCGCCGCAGTCGAGCGACCCGTATGGCAT
>JALRAZ010000394.1 GCA_023257935.1 Verrucomicrobiota bacterium | reverse complement strand
GGCTTGATGCGTAATTCCAATAATTGTCACTCGGGAACCTGTGGCATTCCCTCAATTTTCGAGTTGAGCAAATGCCAGCCTCACCCACTTGCCATGAAAGCCTGAACTTTCTTCATCAAAGTAATCAAGGGGCTGTGGCAATTTTGCCGTGGCAAAAAGGCTCGGACTCATCCAGCACGTCAGCATTAGAGCAGGGGACTGAAGATCGCTGTTTGACTCAGATATCTTCTGTGCTTCAAATTTAATGGTGCCAGAGGGGAGATCAGAGGGTGTCTGAAGGCAAGTGGCCATACTTTCGAGTAGGAAATGGGTCAACGCCTTCGGGTTGACTAGCAAATCAATCGGAGCCGATGCTTCCCAGCTCAATGAAATGTGGGCAGGAAGTCCCAACCTAACGAGAGCCATGCCATGATCCATGGCCTCGCCCAAGGTGACCACAGCATGGCTGGAAGCTGACCCAGTGAGGGCGCCAGGCAAGAGCTGGAGGATTTTTAAGGCTTCGGAGGCATATTGGTGGGCCAGTGCAATATCTTGGCAATCACGTTCGGCAAGGCGAGTCTGCTTTGCTGCCCTCTCCCTGAGCCACCCGATGAGGGTCACCAGTCCGATCAGATGATTATTGGCATCATGCAGTAAACCAGGTAGCAGCCAGTTGAGCCAATTTCCTGGGTCTTTTTCATGTGACTTTCGCATGGATGGACTGGGCACCGATAATGAGGTGTCGCTGCTTGGCTCATGATCGGTGATTTCCATGATGGTAACCCAAGTATGATTGGGAAGGTTTCCGTAGAAGAGCTCAAAACGGCCGCCAAGATGATAAACACCTTGATGGCCAGATAGTTGAGGGCTTGTTGATGCATCCAAGGGGGCTGGTCGGAGATCTCTGAAAGCATGCTTTAGCCAGGTCTCCCAATTCATTCCACCCCAATCATTGAGTTCCTTTTGGAGTGCATTGGGTGCCAACCAATTGATGCTTTCGATATCCCGAACTGGATCCAGTAGGACGAAGCCCACTGGCTTCATGCTGGGTTGTTTGGTTAACATGAGGCGTTGGCAATCGGTTCTGGCATACCTTGAAAACGTTGGAAGATATTGACTAAAACTATTACCTTTCAAAGATTGGTTAAAGTGAAATAGCAGATACGCCGATACAGTTGTTGATGCGTAGCCTTCCGAACAGGATGGCTGGGCTTCAGGTTGTTGAGGGCGGTCACGGATGACCCAAACCTCTTGCGGATTATTTATGGCAAGGATGCAAAAAAAGTTTTATCCATGGATCCAACCATTGGTCGTGGGATTCTCGTTATGGATGCTTTCCTGCAGAGCAGGAAACCGATCTGGCTTTTTGGGTTACCTACCTTTTACAGGGCCTTCCTCCCTTCGCATCGAAGCAGATGCTGAGGCAGATGATTTCATGACCTTGCCACCGCTGCTGCCCGAACCCATTGCATCGACCCAAGATCTTTCACCCGCATCACCGGTCACGAATCAGACCAACGCGATTCCAGAAAAAATCGAAAAAGAATACACTGTTTCCAGCCAGATCATTCAGTCCCCCAACACCCAGACCCCGGTTGCGGTGTTGGCTGGGCCACTTGTTGTGGATACCGGATCGCAGTCCTATCCATTAATCGATGGTTTTGAAGACACCTTGAGTGATGACGGTTACCTCCCTCCTTCGGGTCAGGCCTCCCTCAGGGATTTGCTGCCTTACTTTATCGGAAAAACCAATGCCTCAGTGCAGTTGAATCGCCCAGGCAGCGATGCAGCCTCCGCATCGTCCGAAGTGTATCTGCCTGATCCCTCCAACCCTCCTTCTGGAGTCACGCCCTGAAAGACTATCTCTGTGCACGAACTCAGCTCCAAATCAATCAATAAGCGTTTTCTATTCCTGGCCTCCCTGCCAGGACTCTTGTTGATTCCTGGTCTTGTATTTGGGGTGATCTGGGGGCAAACGATTCATACCGAGGATCTTGAGGGTGATGCTTCAAATTCAGTATTGAATGATAGTCTGCCTTCCGAATCGATCCAGTTCAGCGAGAACTTTGCCAATGCCTCTTTGCCCCTGGATCCGGCTCTGGCCAACGCGCTCACCCGAACGGAGCAACTCGAACCACCAGATTTACCAAGCCCCATGCGCTTGGATCCCATGTTCACACAATTTCCTGAACTCTTCACCGATGAGAGTTTTAAACAACAGACATTGGCAGGTTATCGCGAAGAGAAATTGGCATTATTCGATGCCCTGTATGATCGTGGTATTGCTGCTCGCAAGCGTGAAGATTATTCCCAGGCACGATCATTCTTTTCTGAGCTGATTCTCGAAAGACCACCGGAGTCCTACCGTCGCAAGGCCCTGCTTCAACTGGCATTGATTGCCGAAAAAGAGGGTTTTTTGGATCAAGCAATCCAGGTTTACGGACACTATCTTTCACTTTTTGAAACTGATTCCAACAGCGCATTGGTCAATTTGAAAATGGGCCAGTTATTCAGGGAAATGGGAGCAATCGATCGATCGATCGATCACTTTCATCTGGTGATTTCCATCGTCACGAAATTAAAGGGTCTGGATGATTAC
>JALRAZ010000343.1 GCA_023257935.1 Verrucomicrobiota bacterium | reverse complement strand
CGAAGTGGTTAACCTCGCGATGCGAGGCATCAATTCGCACATGATCCGTCTCATCGCGGCTGAAGCTAGGGCCTACGATCCCGACCTGGTGATTGTGTATGCCGGGAACAACGAGTTGGTGGGCTGGCAGGCCCCCGAGCCCGATCAACGACCCCTTAAACCCCTTGGATTGATTCGTGCCCAAGAGGCATTGATGCATACCCGGTTAGGACAGTGGCTTTGGCAGAGGATTGGCGTATCAGGGAGCCATTTGAATGAGGCGCAAGACACAACTTTTTTTCGACGGCATCACTTGAGTGTTGAAGATCCACGTCGGGAAGAGGTTTATGCACGCTTTGCCGAGAACATGAACCAAACCATTCAAGGCTTCGTGGATTTGGAGATCCCAGTTTTGATGGGCCCGGTCTTGGTCAACGAAAGAGATTTTCCTCCTTTGGGCTCTCCTTCCCTCGCTGGGGGTGGTTCGATGGCAGATTCCGTATTTGGGTTGCCTTGGTGGGAGGCATGTTCTGATGGAAACAGGCAATGGTTAGAGGAAAACCTTCCTATCTTAGAGGGGTATCTCCAAACGAACCCTTTCGACGCCCAAGCCCATTATGTGATGGCCAGAGCCCTAGAAAGCATAGAGGCATTCTCCACGGCCAGGGTTCATTACCAGGCTGCTCGTGATTACGACCTGCTTCCCTTTCGTGCGACGACCCAGATCAATCGCACCTTGAAGGAGCTTGCTGAAAAGGTGGAGGGCGTGGAGTGGGTCGAGTTGGAAGCTTATGCCCTTCGGGGGGAGGAGGAGGTTAAAACGCTTGGGGATGCCTGGTTTCACGAGCATGTGCATTTCCGATTTGAAGGGGATTATCGCCTGGCGGCCTACTTCTACCCGCATGTGCAAAAAACGCTTCGATTGCCTACTCAAGAGGTGGAGCGGGAAGGGCTGAAGCTACGTAGTTTAAGTGAGGTGGCTCGTGATTTGGGTTACACCCCGATTTCGGAAGCTCTGATTGAGCGATCGATACTTGATCTGCTTGCGGCGCCTCCTTTCCTGGACCAATGGATGCACGCATTGCGACTTGAAGAGCGTGAAGCACGGTGGCAACAACGCTTTTCGGTTTATGGCAAATCTCACATTCGGGGCGCTATTGACTGGATTGCTGAGGCCAGTCAGCGCTTTCCGGATGATTGGCACTTGCCATTACTGGCCTCGCGCCTGGCAGATCGCTTGGAGGATCACGAGTTGGCTCTTCAGTGGGCCATGCAGGCACGCGATCTCATGCCGCATGCCAGTTTCCCCAGGCTTGTGATGACCCGTCATTTGCTGGCCCTAGATCGAACAGACGAGGCTCAGGTGGCACTGCGTGCCATCCTAGAAAGTTATCCGCAGCATCCACAGGCCAGGCGTTTGATGGAACAAATGGCGGTCCCATGAAGCCGTTTAACTAGCTCCCATGGCTTAATGGGATTGCTGGAGCCATTCGGTTGCCATCCTGGCAGCCCCAATGGCACCGGCATATTCGCCGAGTTGTGCAGGAAGCAGTTTCACCCGATGGTCGCCGACACACCACTCCATTTGACGCAGGGCTTTGTTTAGCGGATCAAAAAGCTGGCTGCCTGCCGATGCAATGCCTCCTCCCAGGATGACGGCCTCAGGATCAAAAAGATTGATCAACGAGGTGATGCCTGCAGCAAGGTAATGGATGGATCGAAGCCAAATACGGTCGGCCTCTTGATCGCCGTTTATCCTTGCGGTCAGCAGGTCATGGGTGGATGCAAAGCGCCCATCAGAACGCTCGGTCAGGGTCGCATTGCCGATAGCCCATTCAAGGCTTCCAGGGGTTCGGCAGATGTCAGGAGGGCCATCGACATCCAGGCTGATATGCCCCATATGCCCAGCACGTCCCAAATAGCCCTTGAGGAGTCGGCCATCCACCATGGCTGCGCCTCCGACACCCGTCCCTAGGGTGATCATCACGACTTGTTCCATACCCATCGCGGCACCCAGGTGAGCTTCTCCGAGTAGTGCGGCCTGAGCGTCGTTGATCACTGGTATGGGCCTTGAATGATTCAATACCTCTTGCCAGCGCAGGCCTTCCAGCCCTTGCAGTCTGCCAGGCATGTGGGCAATGGCACACCCATCTCTGGAGACGAGCCCTGGAGCGGCCAAACCGATGGCCTCAGGCAGGCTACCCCATTTTTGTTTGATTCTGGAGGTGGCCTTTTGGATACAGGCCTTCCAGGCTGGGTCTTTTCCATCTTGCACGAAGGTCTCAATGGACTGTTCAAGGATTTTACCCTGCTCACCGAGAAGCACGTGTTTGATCTGAGTGCCTCCCAAGTCCCATCCTAGTGTCAGTGGCTGCATCAGTCCTTTAAACCCGAGGTGGCCGCAGAATGATCTAGAAACGTTTTCCAGACCAGAAGGAATGATGGCGCAAAGTCGCCTGGCTGGGTCTTTATCCAGCGATCCAGAGAATCTTTGTCGAACCAGTCACCTCGTTCGATTTCTTCAGGATGGAGTATGAAGGGGCCTGGATGCGTCGTGCGATAAACCCAGACAAATTCCCAGCCTGTTTCGATGCTGGCCGGTAGTTTGAAACATTGATCCAGTGGTTGATCACTTCGGCATCCCAATTCTTCTTCGAGTTCGCGCATCGCGCAGGCGTCGTAGCTTTCTCCTTGATCGAGGTGTCCGGAGGCTGAAGAGTCCCAAGTGCCAGGAAAGCAATCCTTCTTCATGGAGCGTTTCTGGAGGAATAATTTGCCATCTGGCGAAAAGACTAAGACATGCACCGCCCGGTGGAGCAGGTTTTTTGCATGAACAAGAGCCCTGGGTGCCTGGTCAATGACTTCGTCCCGAGCGTTGACGACGTCAAAGATTTCTTCGCTTATAGGAGCCTCACGCGTGGAATCCATCGAAGACAAACTGCTCCCCGCTGCACGACAAGTCAATGCTCCCCTGAAGGGGAAATAAGATGAAGAGGGATCTGAACAAAAGAGTGCTTGGCGAGTGTTCCATCAAAAATGCTCTATCGAGGAGGGCAACCCCTCATGCCTCTTGAGGCATGTTTTGGATTCAGCAATCACGATGGGCTGGGCCAAAGATCCCTCAATCAACCAGGTCTCTCAAGGCTAGTGATTTCGAAGAGCAGGCTGTGCTTTCGGTCGGGAGCTCGATTGAATCACGCCACACGACTGGCAAGCCCA
>JALRAZ010000285.1 GCA_023257935.1 Verrucomicrobiota bacterium | reverse complement strand
GAGCCGCACGACCATCGCTACCATGATGCAAAATCAGACTGGAGATTTATTTGGGGGCAGTGAAAAGTTCCACGGCCTTGCTTTTGGCGTGGTCAGCGAGGGTGGGGCGGCTAAGGGGGGGCTCGGCAGCCGTGGCACCTTCGAGTGGGGCGGCTATTTCAATACACAATACTTTGCCGATCCCGCAGAGGGTCTTATTGGGATTTTGATGAAGCAAACCCAAGGTGTGAGCGAGGATACAGCTTGGCGATTCAGACAGCTCTGCGGTCAATCCATTACGGACTAAACCCGCTTTCCTTCCTCTTACTTGCCCTAACTAATTGGGTGCCTTTTGCTTTGCTGCCATTTGCTCAGCACCTGGCGCATGGAAGGAAAGGCCAGCGAATCTGAGTCCACATCCAAGGGATTCATCCATTCAAGGGCTGCTACTTCAGCTCGATCCTTGATGCTGGCGGCACTGTCAGGGTGAAGTCTAGCCGTGAAAAATAGGTCGATGACTGGATAGACGATGCCGCCGTATTGGTATGAGTTGGGGAACGCTGCAAAATAATTGATCTCCTCAATGCTTGCCCCGACTTCTTCGACAATCTCGCGGGAGAGGGCTTGCTCGGGAGTTTCTTCGAAGTCAACAAAACCACCCACCAGGGCTAGCTTCCCTGCGCTTGGAGCCTTGCCGCGCACAATAAAAAGCATCTCACCCCTTTGATTCAAGATGAGTCCGGCGGCCGATAGAGCTGGATTGAGGTAGAAAAGATAATCACAGCGGGAGCATCGTATCGCTTTCTCAAGGGTCGGGGTCCGCGGTGTGCCACAGGAAGGGCAGTGTTTGAAACTAAGAGATGGGTGCATGAGGCAAAGTCTTTCCAACTGCTGGCTCAAGTCAGCCAAGGCCTAAACTGTGTGAAATAACCATTGATTTCAAGAGGCGAAAAAGTTTAGGTCATCACAACGAATGAAATGGCTTCAAGCGATGCTATGGGGAGCGTTAGGGACGGTCTTGCTAGGCTTGGCTTGGAGTATTCCATCTTATCTGAGGGCCATTTCAAGTCAGGTGCTTTGGGCATCAAGAGGAGAGCCTCAACTGATCAGTGAGGCTTCGTCATTGATGAGCCTCCGGCAGGCTGGCATGGCCGAAATCATGCTGCATACCCTTGAAAGCATGAATGATCCAGAAGCCCCTCGGCTCCGCGCTAACTGGGAAACCTATGCTGAGCGTTTCCCCGAGGAAGTAGCCCAGGGTGTTGCTGGTAGTCCCTTCGATGCCCTCCCCAAGGACACCATGCGATCTGGGGATTTGGTGATGGACTGGTTGATGGACCCGACCGTGCGAGAGACCCTTAGCCAGGGGGTGACTTGGCACGATCGCATCCTGCAAACCGCTATTGAAATAGCGGGTGAGGCAAACAGTTATGAAATGTTTGCCCCAGTCGGTGAACCAGGCGGCCAGGCACTTGAAAGCGTGTTGCTATTGGTAGGTCTGCTGCACAGCCAAGGGCATCTCACTGCTAGCCTGATTGAAGAAATCAAGGCTGCCTCTCAAGGGGTGAACACGGCTTCGGATGAGGCTGGAATGGAGGGCCTATGTGTCGACATCATGGTGCTGGCACGCCGCCTGAATTGGGGGCAGCTCATAGGCGTGTTTGACCAGTTGACAAATAGGCGCAGCCTAAGGATGCTCGCAACCGAATCGACTCGCTCCGAACAACGCTTGGGCATTGCGGTGACAGCCCTTTGGCTCTGTCAGGATGATTCTACCCTGAGCGATTACTATCAAGCCTACCCAGCACGAGCTTTTGAATATCTTGCTCAGGCTATGCGCTACGGGCGGCCAAGTCTCGATTTATTGCTCTCCCGATCATTGCCTGTTCATAAGAGGGGAGCATACGAGCAGATTGGCAACTTGCTTACTGTCGGTGCTGTGAGTGATTTTCTGAGTCAAGTGGCTGCCCGCCATCATGTGATCGCTTGGTGCCTGCGGCAGATTTTGACGGCTTTGAGCCTCTTGGCTCTTCTCAACGCGCTATTCTGCCTATCCCTTTTTCAAAGTCGGCAGCAGGTGGCTAGCCCTCGTTACCACCTCCATCGCAAGTTAATTCTTGTGTTGATGGGGATGATTATTTGCCTGAGCTTTACCGAACCTTTTCTTGCGCAGGATGTAGAAAAGGAACAAAATTCTCCCACTTGGAAATTCCCCATGGTAGTCAGCCCTGGAGTTGATTTCCCAGATCCCACGATGGATACACAAGTCACGCAAATCACGCTTCTGGCACTAGCCGTTTTCTTTCTGCTTCAGGTAGGCATTTATGCCCTCTGTCTGGTTAAAATCAGGGAAATCAAACGGCAACAAATTAGTTCCAACCTAAAACTCAAGCTGCTTGATAACGAAGACAACATGTTCGATGCAGGGCTTTATGTGGGGCTTGCCGGGACGGTGCTTTCATTGGTGTGTTTGGCCCTTGGGATTATCAAACCCGGCTTGATGTCAGCCTATGCTTCGACCCTGTTTGGTATTCTGTTTGTCTCGATTCTAAAAATTCTCCACGTCAGGCCATACCGACGGCAGCTGATTCTGGAAGAGGCTCTCGCCGAGGCATGAACCGGCCACTGCTCATCGTCATCTGTGACTTCCTGCTGATCAGCCTTCTTTCTCTGGCTAAATTCGAGCCAGCACAACAGGCTGAAAGTTTACCTTCAGTCCTTGACGAGGAGTCACCTGTCGGCGCTGAGGATATGGTGGCCATTCTCAAGAATGCGCTAGCTAGTGAGAGGCAGTCACGCGATAGCCTCGCGGCCATGTTAGATGACACTCAGGCTTCGCTAGCTAGCAAAACGACAGCCCTTGAAGAGAAAGAATCGCGTATTGCGGTGATTGAAAACAACCTCAAGGAGGTTGAGGGCAAGGCCATAGCACTACAGGCCGAGCGAAGGGAACTTCAGCAGCAATTTACCAGCACCCAGCAACAGGTAAGCTTCCTTCAGGAACAATATGTGAAGGCATCGGAAGATGCTCGAAAGCTGCAAAAAGATCTCAATCAATCAGAGCGAAGCGCTGTCGCGGCTACCTCTCGTCTTGAAACCATCGAGCAGGAGTTGACTCTGCGCCGCGAGGAAGTCATCAGCATGCAGGCGAAGATGGACTCTCTGGAAATGGAGAGACGTCAAGCTGAGGCGCAAAAATTCCAACTGGCACTGGAACTCAAACAGTCTCAAACCACTGAAATCATCATTCGTGAGCAATTCGACGCGGCCAAAGACGAGATTAAAGAAGCACGCGAGGATGTGGCCTATTCACGCGATCAGGTTTCTTTGGCTCGTGCCGAAATAGATCAAGCCAGAAAGGAAACATCGGTGGTCAGGGAAGAGAAGGCAAGGATAGAGCGACGAGCTGATCAGGTGATTCAAGGGGTTGGCGAATTGAGCGAGCAAACCGCCAGGATTGAAAGGCAACTTACCGAGAGTCAAACTTTGACTCCAAGCAGTCTCTACGAGCAATACCTCAATGGTCACCGACTCCAGACTCGCTTCAAGGCTTCACGAAGTGGGACTTTTGGACAGGTCATCTCGCGAGAGCAACAAACCCATGGCATCTTGGTTCAAGATGCTGATCGCCTGGCATCGGTCTATCACATCAATCAGACACCTTTCGAACTTTGGAGCGGGTCACCTGACTGGGAACAGATTTCCGGTCGCGTTCAGCGCGGCGCATCAGCTTATTCGGCAACCCAGCTAGGGTTTCTGAAGCAAGATCCCAGGGTTCTTGTCATGCCTGTTGGGGCCCGTCAGTCCAGTCAGCTGGGTATTCAAGCTTATGCCCTGGCAAAGGACCCTCTGGCTTATTCGCGACTCACATTAATCAATGGATCGGATGATGCCTATGGTGAGATTGAATTTCGCATATCAGCCAGTCATCCTGACTATTTGGAAATGGATGTGACGGCTTTGGATCGCTTGATCAAACCCTTCACCCCAACGGTAGGGGATGTGGTCATTAACCCTGCAGGCCAATTGGTCGGGATCATGGTGAACGATCGTTTTTGCATGGTAATCAGAGGCTTGGAAGTTGAGGGCTCGATTCAGTTCGGTAGTCAGCCCGCGGGCACGGGAAGTCGGTCATTGCTGGTTCGCAAAGCCGAACAGCTGAATGCCATGCCCCGAGAGCTGAAATAGTTTCAGGCCACAACCTGAAGGGAGCTTAGCACTCACACGCTCATGAGGATGCTTGGTCAGCGATTCAGAAACTTAATGATGCGGCTTGGGCCAGGGGCCATCATTGCATCGCTCACCATCGGCTCTGGTGAGCTTATTTTCTCCACTCGAGCTGGCGCCTTGTTTGGACCCAGAGTACTGGCTCCATTTCTGGTTATTTGTTTGCTCAAGTGGGTGCTTGTTTACACGGCTGGCCGGCAAATGGTTCTACGCGGAATCCATCCGCTTGAGAGTTGGGTTCGCTTGCCAGGACCGCGAGGATGGCTCCCGATGACCTTCCTCATTTTAGGGCTACCATGCTTTCCGATATGGGTTGCCTTTCATGCCAATACAACCGCTTCGATTTTGCCTCAGCTTGCTGGTCATGCATTACTCCCTCAAGTCTTGTGGGCAAACCTCCTCCTATTTCTCTGCCTCATGCTTTGCCTGAGAGGCCGCTATCGTCTGTTAGAGATGGTTCAGTTAGTGATGGTTTTGGCGCTACTGGGTATTGCTTTGGGCGCCCTATTACTGGTTGCTCCCAGCATGGAAGAGTGGGTCAGTGTCATCCTGGCAACGGAAATGCCTGTTTATCCAGATTGGGTCGAGCAATACCCGAACATCGCAAGCCGACCGGTTTGGGTTGAGCTCTCGACCTACGTCGGCATTGTGGGCGGCTCCAGTTATGACTACCTCTGTTATGTGGCTTTCCTGAGAGAAAAAGGGTGGGGGAGAGCGAATCATGGTGCCAGGGATAAGTTGGTGTCTGCCAGTGCCATGGCTGAGGGTCTGACTGCACTAAGGTGGGATACTTGTTTTAGTTTCCTCTGTGTCCTGATATTTAGCAGCGTCTTTGTGATGCTTGGGCACGAGATCCTTGCACCGAGACACTGGGTGCCTGTGGATGGCCAGTTGCTTTCGATGCAGGCTTTTTTTGTTTCGGATGCTTTGCCATGGTTGCGCCAGGTTTATTTCATCGGTGCCTTGCTGGCCATGATGGGAACCCTGTATGGCACCCTGGAAGTCGGGCCGACGATTTACACTGAATGCGCTCGTGCCATGGGGTGGCGTCGTAGCGTTTGCAACTCAAACCTCAGTCGAACCAGAATACTCCTATTTATTTCGTTGAGTGCCGCCTTTTTGCTAGGGCTTATAGAGCTCAGCTCAGATACCGATAAACCTTTTTCATTCATCTGGCTTTTGACCCCAGCCAACCTGTTTACCGGGGTTTTTGGCTGCGGTCTGGTGCTGGCAGCTACCGGGTGGTGTGCCTTTAAGGGAGGGAGCAGTGAACCGGGTTTTCTTGCCGGTTACTGGAAATGGTTCATGCTTCCTTCAGCGCTTCTTTTCTTTGCATTGGGAATCAAGGGCTACCTGGATCACGGTGGCTGGCCATCCCTGCTGATCCTACTAGGCTCAGTAGGGGCTGGCAGCCTTGTGGCCCATTGGTGCCACCACCCAGCCTCAGCTGACTAGACCGATTCTAGGATCATGTTGCCGTATGCCGTGGTATCACCGGTGCGAATCAAGCCGATGGCCCCAGGGACACGTTGCTTGAATTCGATATGCGGCTCGTAATGTCTTGGTATGCCCCGACATGCTTTTTCGAAATCTTCCAGAATCTTGGGCGGGTTGGATTGCTTTAGTTCCTCTGCCATCCAAATGCCTCCACATTTCCAGTTAGGCAACAGGCAGTCAAGGACCTGTGGGATGGTTGGGATGCCACGAACAAGGGTCAGGTCGACCGTCTCGATCATGGGCCAGAATGGAAAAGCCGCGTCGGCTATCACCAAGGTATTGGTATGCCGGACACGTGCGATCAGGGAAAGAAGCTGGGGGTTGATAATACCTTCAATGAGCATATAGACAACTTAGGACTTTGCGACACTCAATGCAATGCGCCAAGTCGCTATCTGAACTGGCTCTCAGGCTGTCATTTGCCTGCTGACTGGGAACACGATAGAAATCGAAGTGCCTTGGTTGGAGGAAGACTTTAGACGCAGGGCTCCACCATGGCTTTCGACAATGCGTTTGACAACCATCAGGCCCAATCCAGCCCCTTCAGGTTTAGAAGATTGCAGTAAGCCGCGGTTGTTTTCCAGCAGTTCCTGATCCATCCCTGATCCTGTATCAGTCAAGATCAGTTCGACGTTACCTTGGGATGATGGTGCTGGATGGTGGTAGATACTCAGTGTGAGCTGACCCCCATCTGGCATCGCTTGAATCGCATTGAGCAAGAGGTTGAGTAGCACTTGTTCCAGCTGGCCGGGGTCAGCTTCAATAAGCGGGAGATTGGGTGCTAGCTCTAAGGTGAAAGTCACATGTTGCTGTCGCATTTTATGGCGTGTCAGAGCCTGCAGAGCCTGCACGAGTCGACCCAAGTCAACAGATTCAATTTTGGGTTCATCGTGACGGGCAAAGTCCAGCACACGTTCCACGATTTTGTTGAGGTGGTCCATTTTTCTGCCCAAGAGTTGCGCATCTTCATGGCGAGGGTCCTCGGGTTCAAATTTGAGATCCAGGGCGTGGTAGACCATTTTCATGACGGTCAGGGGATTGCGGATCTCATGGGCTACCTCAGCTGCCAGCAAGCCTAGAGCTGATAATTTTTCTCGCCCCCTGAGTGCTTCCTCCAGTTGGCGCATTTCCTTATTCATCCTGGCCCGATGGATCGTCATGGCTGAAATGTTGGCAAAGGCCTTGAGAATATTAATTTCCTCAACTGAAAAAACATGAGGTTCGCTAGTGTAGATATTGAGCACACCAAAAGCTTGCGACTCGGTTCGAAGGGGAACACATAACATACTGACAAGCCCTTCCTCACAAGCCAACTCTGTGTTTTGATAAAGACTGGAATGTCGCACATCCTTTAATTGGATTGGATGATCACGGCGCAAGGCAGCACCAGCAAAGGATTCATCGACATGCAGTCTGGGCTTAGCTTGGTAGGTTTTCCCAGCACCATAAGAGGCCTTGAGGTCCAACCAGTCCTTTGATTCATCAAGTAGCAGAACTGAGCCCATGGTCGCGGACATCAGGCGGCAGGCCTCACGAGTTACTGCCTCCAAGGCTTCATCCAGGCTCAGGGTTTGTTGCAGGGTTTCATTGATTTGAGCAAGGGATTCAAGCATGGCAGCCTTGCCTTGGATTTGCTGGAAAAGCCAAGTATTCCCAATAATCCTTGAAGCCTGAATAGCCAGAGCCGACAGCATTGCCTGATCGGTTTCATCGAAGGTGTTGACTTGCGTGCTATCGACATTCAAGACACCTCTGACTTCACCGTGCACATCGAATGGGACAGCCAATTCGGAGCGCACGTCACCCCAGAGAGACATGTAGCGAGCATCCTCTCTGACGTCAGCAATCAGGGCAGGGGAGCCATGTTTGGCTACCCAACCGGTAATCCCACGTCCCAAGGCAAGCTGATAGTCCTGGGTTAAGGACTCAGGCAAACCCCGCGAGGCTTCTAATTCAAGGAGCGCATTACCGGGATTGACAAGCGAGATGCTTGCCGAGTCGGCACCCGTCAATTCGATGGCATGTCGGAGGATGAGTTGGAGTGCGACTTTGGGTTCGAGCGTGGCTTGAAGCTCCTGACTGATATCATACAGACGGGCGAGTTGTTCGCGATTAAGCATGGTCCCAGAAACGGGACTGGAGGAATTGCCCATGGTGACGTTACTCATAGCATGATAGGGCCCCTTGCTCAACCGCCGCTAAGCGTAAATCATGGATCTGAACATAGAGGAGAAGACTATGCACGAATGCTTCAATGACATCGACATGTATATGCCAGCTTGAGCTGGGAAAGATGATTGATTAAGGTGCCAATATGGAAATCGAACCTGAGTTGCCATTGCAACAAAGCGAGGCCATCCTAGCCAAGCATGACGAGGCTATGTTTCTTTTTTCTCAGGCGAAATACGACCATGCTATTAATTTACTCACCGAGATCCTTTCCGAAGCCCCAGATTACCCGGATGCCATCATGAGTTTGGCCATGGCCCATTATCGTCAAGAATCTTATCAGGAGGCTATTCGGTTGGGTCACCAGGTAGAGTCACTTTGCCCCAATCATCCGATGCTCCACACCAATCTCTCGCTTTTTTACGTGAAGATTGGCAACAAGGAAAAAGCTGAGCATCATGGGCTTCAAGCGAAGATTGCCTCCTGGAAAATGGGTATGGATACGCCCAATGACCCTGCCAATGAAGAACCCTCGCTCGAAGTTAATCGTCCCAAACCCACAGGCTATCGGACACCAGAGGTGTTTCCAGAACAGCCCTGGAAAAAGCCCTCAAATTGATCCGTGGGGCAGGCAGTCTCGGTTTGTGCTGAGAACTCATGCATAATTCTCATATCCACACATCCCAATACTACCACTGAGATGCTGGCAGTGACGAATTAGACATAACAAATATTGTGCGAAATTTGGTCGGGGGCTTTTGCTTGAGCCTGTGATCCTTGAGGAATCCTTTAGTTGAGGCGTATTACGGGTGCGATTTGCGGTCATGTCGGCTTTGTCGGCGGTTGGCCTGTAACCTCGAAGAATCCTTTTCCTGAACTTTGTAGCCCTTAGTTTGATTCGCTTTTTTCAGCGGATCCTTGGCATCAGATCCTTTTGCTGCGGATTGGTCTTTCTTGGTAATCCTGATGTGATCTCGCAAACAGATGGGTATATCACTTCTCCCGCCAGCTCGATAATCTGCCCATAGCGAGTCCGCGATGACAGCTGGATTCATGCCTTGAACCTCCGTGAGGTAGAACCAAATATGGTTTAAAAGACGTGTCAAAGCCATGCCGTGCCGCTGGCCAGTGTGCTGAAAGAGCCAATCACTAAAAGACAGGAAAGCTTCGAAGGGATTGGATCTATCGTGACATAGGTAGCGAACAGTTTGCGTGAAATTACCGCTATTGGCGACCAAGTCCCAGTATCGGGCCAACCTTTTGACCCGCTGGAGTGCCATGTAAGTCATGTCAGCCGTCTTGAGCACCTCATAAGGTGCTTCCTGATCATAAATCATGCCATGAGTCTGATCATGCCTTGTAATGGGGGTTCCTCTCAGTCTTTTAAGGATACCGATCTGAATTTCTTGAGGATCCAAGCCCAACACCTGATTAAAACCTTTCCCAAAACTCATGAGATTTTCCCCGGGTAATCCTGCAATCAAATCCACATGCAAATGGGCGTGGGTGGATGTTCGGAGATAGTGCAGGTTTTCGCACAATTTATTGACATTTTGTCGGCGACTGATGAGGTCTGAAACCACTGGATTGAGGGTCTGTATGCCTATTTCCAGCTGAAGGCTTCCTGCTGGGAATTGAGCGATTCGCTCCCTGAGAGCCCCAGGGAGACGGTCTGGAATCATCTCGAAGTGTAGGAATAAGCCTGGTTTCATACGCTCCAGAAAAAAATCCAGAATCGATTGACTTGTCCGTAGATTTAGATTGAAGGTGCGATCAACGAATTTGAAATGCTTGAGGCCCCGATCCAATAAAAGCTGCATTTGATCAAGGAAAGCATTGGTATCAAAACCCCTGACTGGCGTATCCAGCGATGAGAGACAAAATTCGCAAGTAAACGGACACCCCCTTGAAGCTTCAACATAAACCACGCGTTGGGCTAGATCTTCATCCAAATAAAGTGGATAAGCCCATTCTAGCTGTCCCAAGTCGGGGAGTCCCCCTGGTATCATCCACGGGAAGGGCTCGGAGTTTGCTGGGCTCAGGATACGCTCACAAAGGTCTCGAAAAGCTACCTCCCCTTCCCCTGTGATCACATGATCTGCGGTTTTTAGCCAGGTTTGCTGATCCATTTCAAAGCTCACTTCAGGCCCCCCCAGGATGATGTGTGTCTGAGGTGAAACAGCCTTCAGAATCCCGACCACGGATTTGACTACATCCACATTCCAAATGTAGACGCCAATACCGATGATTTTGGGTTGCCTATCCAATAATTTCTCGACGATCTCAGCCGGCCGCTGGTTGATTTCGCACTCCAGAAGGTAGCTCTGGGCCTTGAGCGGACCAAGGTTAGCCTGAATACACCTAAGACCAAAGGAAGCGTGGATGTATTTTGCGTTGATCCCCAGCAATAAGATCGATGAATGGGCAGCCTCTTGAGACATGTTTTCCGGCCTGATCGAACCTTCATTATCGAGCCTGTTGAGGCAAAAACCAAGGCCTTGTTTGCCTTGAGAAACCTCTCACTATGACAGGACATGGTCGATCCAAATGCTAATATGAAGTGTGTGTTACTGGGCCACAAGGATTGATCTGAGCTTCCGGGCCTGAGTTGATTTTAGGACCTGCGGAATTTAGGCTTTCTGACTCAGGGTGGCTTTGATTGAATCAAGCCCATAACATGAAAATTTTGGTTATTGGCTCCGGAGGCAGAGAACACGCACTGGTTTGGAAACTGGCTCAATCTGAAAACACCACTCAATTATGGTGTGCTCCTGGTAACGCCGGCACCGCAATGGAGGTGCTGACCCATAATGGTCAAGTGGTTGAAAACTACCCCGTAGGAGCTGAAGACCTGGAAGGCTTATTGGCATTGGCGCAGGAAAAAAAACCAGATCTGGTCGTGGTAGGACCTGATAATCCCCTTTCCGCTGGTATTGTCGACTTATTCCAAGCTCAAGGATTGACTATTTGGGGGCCGAATCAAAAGGCGGCTCAATTCGAGGCTTCGAAAGCATTTTCGCAGCGATTCATGGATCAATATGGGATTCCGACGGCAAAGTCGGGAGTCTTTGATGATGCCGATAAAGCGATGGATTTTGCTGCCTCCCTGCATGGTCGCTGTGCGGTGAAGGCTGATGGCCTGGCTTTGGGTAAAGGAGTTCTCATCACTGAGGACCTGGAGCAAGCACGGCAGGCTATCAAGCAAGTTATGGTTGATAAAGCTTTTGGTGAGGCTGGTAAACAGGTGGTTATCCAGGAGAAACTTGAAGGGATTGAGGTTTCCATGCATGCACTATGTGATGGGGCTCGATACCTGCTTTTTGATACCTCTCAGGATCACAAACGTGCACTCGACGGCGATCAAGGCCTCAATACTGGAGGGATGGGCACCTACTCACCGGCTCCATTTTTGAGTGCCGATCAGATCCGCTTGGTAAAGGAGGAAATCCTCGACCGCTGGGTTAAGGGTTGCATGGCTGAGTCCATTGATTTCCGAGGGATGCTTTA
The DNA here is from genome assembly GCA_023257935.1 of Verrucomicrobiota bacterium. GTDB lineage: Bacteria > Verrucomicrobiota > Verrucomicrobiia > Limisphaerales > AAA164-E04 > UBA7971. The sequence continues at coordinate 2,887 of JALRAZ010000285.1, read as the reverse complement.
CCCTGGTTTGATGATGACATCGGACGGGATCAAAGTATTGGAATTCAATGCTCGGTTCGGTGACCCGGAGACTCAGGTTTATTTGATGCGACTGAAAAATGATCTCCCCTCCTTGCTCATGGCCAGCGCAACGGGCAGCTTGGAAGGACAGACGCTTGAGTGGGCAGACCAAGCAGCTACCTGCGTTGTGATGGCCTCAGGCGGGTATCCAGAGTCCTATCCCAAGGGCATTGAAATTAAAGGTTTAAAGGATGTGGAAGCAATGAGTGGGGTGAAAGTTTTTCACGCGGGAACCCAACTCAGTGATACCGGAGCATGCGTGACCAGTGGCGGGCGAGTCCTAGGTGTGACCGCTTTGGGGAATAACCTCACTGAGGCGACTGCTGCTGCTTACCGAGCCGTCGAAGCCATCGATTTCACAGGATGTCATTTTCGTCGTGACATCGCAGCGAAGGCCCTTTAGTTGTCAATGCTGTTGATGCCATCCGTCTCCCCGGTGTCAGAGGACCATTTCGTATCCCCCTCTTGTCGTTTATGACGGCCTCGGTGATCCTGTGCATACCCAAATGAATTTCATGATCCATACCCAGCGGATACGCCTCTTTCCGGGACTTATCATGCTTTGGATGCTTTTGGTTGCCTGCCAACATTGGGCTCAAGGGCAGGAAGAAGCCGTCTCAACCCTCGAGCTCCCCAAGCTCGATGAAATTAGGGGCATCCTGGCGGAGAATCTTCCCCATCTTAGCCGTCAGGATATCGACCATGCCGCCCTCCAGGGAATCCTGACCGAATTTCAGGACCGGGTCGAACTTTCCCCTGCTCCTGAACATACCGATCAGCCTTCCTCATCGCTTTCTCGAAAGGAATGGCTAGAGCAAAACTTACTTTATTTGAGGTTCCACCGCCTAGCCAAGGGCTCGAGCGAGGAAATCATCACCGCCTTTCGCGATAGCCCCTCCCCTACTCCATCTGGTCTCATTGTGGATTTGCGTTATTGCCAAGATGACGATTACCGAGCGCTTCCGGAACTGATGCGACTTTTCATCGATGAGCCTATGACTCTGCCCGATTTTGGGTGGGGCCTTGTTGGTATTGATCCAGACGCATCGGGGGTTGGATTGCCTGTGGTCATGTTAATCAATCAAGCCACTCGAGGTGGGGCTGAGGTATTTGCCTATCTGATGCAAAAGGCTGGAAAATGCGTGCTGGTAGGGAAAAAAACTGCTGGGCGAACCCTTATCAGTCAGTCCTTCAACCTGAGCACGGGACAGGTTCTCAAACTGTCTACCAAGGCCGTCACCGATCAAGCCGGCCATCCTTTGCTTGAAGGCGGTTGTGCTCCTGATATTTTGGTCAATGTTTCAGACTCAGACCAGGCCGCCTGGTTTGATAATCCCTACTGGAATCCCTCACAATCAGGTTCAACAGCTGATTCAGACCGGCTTAACGAGGCCGAATTGATGAGACGCCAGCGTGAGCGTCAGGGAGACACCGAGTCAAAACCCGAAGTGGATGCTAATGCTTTGGCTCAAGAGCCTGTCATTCGAGATCCCATTCTCGCCAGAGGAATTGATATCCTGAAAGGCTGGTCCATCCTGGCACCCCAAACTAAATGATGCGTCTCACGATAGGCTCACTGACAACCCCATGAACAGACCCATTACCTCATCCACGATACGGCTATCATGAGACAGATTCTTTTCGTGTGCACTGGGAATATTTGCCGCAGCCCTATGGCGGAGGGATATTTACGGCATCTTCTCCAAGATGGGAAGCTGGGGGAGATTATCGTTCAATCAGCGGGGATCGGCGCCTTGTCCGGTCAACCCCCCAGTCAACATGCCGTGGAGGCAATGGCTGAAAAACAAATTTCCATTCAGGCTCAGCGAAGCCAGATGATTGATACCGATCTGGTTGCGAGTTCGGATGCCATCTATGGTATGACTCAGGGCCATGTGAATGCAGTCATAGAAATGTTCCCACGGGCTGCCGAGAAAACTTTTCTGGTCAGGGCCCATGTTGAGGACATGGACCGGTATCAAATGCAAATTTCTGACCCCATAGGAGGTAACTTGCACGTTTATCGGGCCTGCCGTGATGAAATCATTCAGGGGATTGATGCCATGCATCAACACATGCTCAAGCAATCCAAAGCAAGCTCCCCCAGCCTGCGCTTGGCCATTGGCAGTGATCATGCTGGTTGGAATGCTAAGAAGCATATCCTCCAGGCCTGCCTCCAGTCAGGTCATCAGGTCACCGATCTAGGGACACTCAGTCAGGATTCGACAGATTACCCTGACTATGCTTTGGCGGTTTCAAGGGCAGTCGCTCAGGGGCGTGCTGATTTTGGTATCCTGATTTGTGCTTCAGGAGTCGGGATGTCCATCGCAGCGAACAAGGTCCCAGGCATTCGTGCTGCGCTTGTCGCTGACACCACCACAGCCAAGTTGTGTCGAGAGCATAATCATGCCAATGTTCTCTGCTTAGGAGCCAATCATAGGGAGCCTTCGTCGCTTCAGGAATGCGTGGAAGCATTTTTGGCAGCAACACCGGGAGGTAGTCGCCACCAGCGTCGAGTCGATAAAATTACAGCCATGGAACTGAATCAAAATCAAACAGTGCAGGCGGTTGATCCCGCCATCGCTAAAATCATTGAACAGGAAAAGCAGCGTCAGCAGCAAAATATTGAGCTCATCGCCAGTGAAAACTTTACCAGCCCGGCGGTCATGGAAGTGCAGGGCTCGGTCCTGACCAACAAATACGCGCATTCGCGCCAACGAATCCGGTCACTGTCGAAGTGATCGGAGGCATTGACCGTCCCGCCATGGAAGAAGCCATGAGTGCTGACCTCTATGACATAGCGCAGAAGGTAAATGCCGAATTGGGA
>JALRAZ010000535.1 GCA_023257935.1 Verrucomicrobiota bacterium | reverse complement strand
GCTGCCATCCTTGTGAGTGTAGGTGTCCGGATCGAGCGCAGGAGGAGCAGGGAGATTGAGCGAAACGATCGGTGAAAGCTCAGTCGTGCCATAACCTTCCAAAGGCCTGACACCGAATTTTTTCTCAAACATATCTGCCAGCTTGATCTTGAGTTTTTCCGCTCCAGTGACAATCAACCTCAGGGATCTAAAGTCCTGTGGGCGAGCTTTGCGGATATAGGCCATCAGGAAGGTAGGGGTAGCAAACAGGATGGTGCTGGATTCTTCTCGAACCATCTGCGCCATCTGGGAAGCATCCAGGGGGTTGGTGTGATAGTGCACCCGAACACCATTGAGCAGTGGGAGCCAAATGGTTGCCGTCAACCCAAAGGAGTGAAAAAAGGGCAGCGCGGCTGAAAGCCCATCTTCATCCCCTAAAGGAATGACTTCAGCCGCAGAAAAAACATTCGAAATCAGATTATGGTGTGTGAGTTGAATGCCCTTGGGTTCAGCTGTCGATCCAGAGGAAAACAGGATGGTGGCGGTCTGGCTGCCATCCATGGCGCTCGGTGGCAGCAAGCTTCTGATTGGCAGGCAGCGCGCTGCCAGAGCATGGGTCAACTTTTTCTGGGTGGATACCTCGCCGCTCAGGTCTTCCATATAAATCACCTTCGAACTCAAGGGGTAGGCGGGTATTTTTTCCAGGAACGCTCGCGAGGTGATCGTGGTTTCAATACCGCTTTGCTCCAGGGCGGATGCAAAGGCTTGTGGCGAAGCGGTGAAATTTAAATTCACAGTCGTCCTGCCATCCAGGGTAAGTGCCATGTTGACAATGGCCCCTCCTACACATGAGGGAAGGAGTATGCCTACGGCCGATTGTTTGTCATGACCCAAGGCCATACGCAGCCGCTCTCGCAGGAGAAGAGCTCCGATCAGTGAACGACCAAAAGTCAAGCGTTTGCCTGTGGTGTCGGACATGAACGGCCGATTCCAGTAACGCCGTGACATGCGAACCATCTGGATCGCCAGCGATCCTTTGGCAGCACTTTCCAGTGTGTGGTGGTCCCCGCCAAGTTCCTGAACAGCTTGGCGCACTTCATGAACGGCCGAATTGGAGGGCATGGGTTTGCCAAAATGCAGGCTGATGGGGTAGGGAAGCTTGATCCGATGGTGACGGTATCGCCCTCGACCGGCGCGGCTGAACAGGCTGCCCCATGCCCCGCCCAGGAATACTGGGATAATGGGGACCTCCATGCCCTTGGTGATTTTTTGGTAACCCGGCCGGAAGGCATTCATCAAACCCGAACGGGTTAGCCTACCCTCAGCGAAAATGCACACTAGGTAACCCGCCTCCAGGGCCGCCCTGGCTGATTGGATGGATTGCATGATCTGCCGGGGCGGGTCATTTTCCGAGATAGGAATGCAGTTCATGAGCTTGAGCAATGGATGCAGCCAGGGATTCTCGTAATAGTCTCTATAGACCAGGAAACGCACTCGACGTGCCTGAACCGAAAGAATCAATGGGGCATCCACATAAGTCACGTGATTGCATACAAGCAGAGCGGGTCCATGGGTTGGTAGATTTTCCAGCCCACTGGTGCGAATACGATAGATGCATCGAAGAACCACGGCTCCCACGAATCGAATCAAGAAATCAGGCAGCGTCCGAAAGGCGAGAAGCACCAACCCTAGGGTCAATAGACTGATGGCTAAAAAGCAACCACTGGGACTTATGTCCAGATCAGTCATCCCCATCAACAGCAAGGCCGCAAGGAGCACGCCTAAGAAGCTGAGGAAGCTCTCCAGAGCAAGTATTTCAGTCAGTCGTTCTCGAGGACTATGCCATTGTACGAAGGCGACCAGTGGTACGATGTAGAGGCCGCCACTCACGCCCATGATGATAAGGATGCTTCCGGTGGCTAAAAAACTTCCGGCACCCACCTTTGCCCCAAGTAGGCCCAATGTCAGGGCGAGCCCAAGTGCACCCAGAGGAACCAGTCCAAATTCGATTTGTCGACCTGAAACCATGCCTGCCGCCATGGCGCCTGTTCCGATACCTACAGCCACGATGAGAAACAGCAGGGAGGCGTCCTCTACTTGTTCAAAACCCATATAACTCACCCCATAGGGAATGAGATTCATTTGAACGAACCCCCCTATCAGGAGGAAGAAGGCCACACCAATGATTGCACTCAGTAGGGGTGTATCGTCTTGAATGGCTCTAAAGGTTTCCCTGACTCCAGTAAGCGGGTTGAGGTGCCACCGCTGGGTGGTTCCGCTGACTTCAGTTGTCCGAATGCCTCGAGCCAGGATCCAGCCTAACAGCGCGAGCCCAATGCAAAAAATCGAAGCCAGGTGGTAGCGTCCATCAGTGAATCGGCTGAGCACTGGGACAACGCCCGCTCCGAGCACAATGGCTATGTAGACAAAGGCTTGCTGCCATCCGTTGGCTTTGGATAGGGAGGCTGTCGGAAGGATTTCAGGAAGGATACCATATTTTGCAGGACCAAAAAAAGCACTCTGGGCTGCCATGAGAAATAGGACGGCATAGAGCCCTATTACTGACTGCCAGTAAAAGGCCACGCTACCCGCTACCATGACGCCTAACTCAATCAATTTGATATGTTGAACGATCCGCTGCTTGGAAAAACGACCCGCTAAGTAGCCAGCGGAGGAAGCAAAAAGGAGGAAAGGTAGAACGAAAATGGCTCCAGCGAGCTGGTTAATGAGGGGCATATTTTCCTTACCCTGGATCTGGACCAACGCAAAGATCAGGAAGAACTTGAAAACGTTGTCATTGAAGGCGCCCAGAAATTGGGCAAAGTTAAGGAGGTGGAAATCGCGATTCAGACTGGGCTGCTTGGAAGTTTCCATGGGCTGATTGAGAATTATGATGAGACAAGGGATTTTAGGCTAGTCCTTTATCGATCAACACTCGAGCATTGACCTTGCTTGGAATGGGGTTGCGCCACTTGGACTGCCGATGCGACTCCGGTTGGCGATTAGGTTGGTCATCTTTTTGGTCACTTTGTCTCCGATCAGGGACGCATCTTTCGTTGACAAATGCCCCTCTGGATCAAACTATCAAAACCCTATCTATCAATCCTTTTGACGGTTAGACGATCCATTGTGAAAAAGAAGCATCTTGATGATTTTGGCGCCTACATCCGCTCCATGATCCATGAGCGACAGGCGATCATTCAACAGATTGAGCAGATCGATGCTGCGCTCCAATTACCCCACACGAGTCAACGCCCGATCAGTCGCCTGCGCCCCAGAGGATTTCGCAAATCAAACAAGGAAACACTGCGCTCTGTGATCGCCAAGGTGATTGCGAAAAAACCCATGGACAGGCACGAGATCCTCGAGGCTGTTCAAGCCAAGGGCTACCACTTCTCTACCAACGATCCCCTCAATTCGCTGTCGGCAGCCCTCTACTCTGCCAAGGGTGTTTTCCGACAGGAGGGGAAGAAGTTCTATCTGGTTCCTGGGTGTGAGGCTGAAATTGCTCCCAAGAGACGGGGGCGTAAGCCCAAGATGCCTGTGACAGGATGAGCTTGTCCTTTCCCGAAGCCATGCTGAGGATTGATTGCCCCTTTGGGTAGAGGATCAATGGGTAGAGGACCAAGCTGGCCTGCTTAAGTGGGTGTGACTGCGAGATCAGGGCGGCAAGAGCTCATGCGCAAGCGGGATGTAATCAATCCTGACTCCCAGTAATGAGGTGATTTTCCTTTGGTTGTTCTCTCGATAGGCAGGGCTCGAGTCCTCCTCATAGCTGACCTCCAGGTGTCGAGGGCCTACCCATCTTATTTGGATTTCCCTGAAGCTGTGCCAGGTGACATGTTCTCCCATCAGGCAAAGTCGTGGATCCAAGGCCTTTGATTGCAGGCGAAGATTCACATTTTCGTAGGTGTATCCGGCTGCTCCGCCTCCTGAGCTGGTGAAGACAGTCGCTACGAAGGCACCATCAGGTGAGTGCTTCTCCATCAATATTTCCACCACATCCTCCTGTTGACGCGTGCCGCAGCCAAGCATGAGGAGCAAGATAAGGATTGATGGCCAGGATTGGGGTGAAGTCATGAAATGACGAAGGCAAGACCTCCTGAGGTTGACCATTTTAGAATGGCTCAGGGACTTGCTTAAACTGCCTTCAAAAAGGTGTCAAGGGTCATGACTTGCGGCCCCTGCCGAGTGATGCCACATGTCTGTCGTTTCCATTCATGGCTTATTTTGCTAGGTTTGGCTCCATGATTCCGAGGATCCACCATCATCTCTACAGGTTGCTTGGGCTTTGTCTCTTCTTTGGATTGCTTTGTCCGCTTGCCAAGGGGGAAATCACCAAGGCCTTTCGTCCTCGCATTGTGGGTGGCGAGGATGCACAGCGTGGTGAATTTCCTTGGCTCGTCAGCCTTCAGGGACCCTGGTCCTGCGGGGCAAGTTTGATTGGGGATGAATGGATCCTGACCGCTGCTCATTGTGTGGTGGATGATCTGAATCAAGTGATGCCTGCCGAAGATTTCGAGCTGGCGATCGGAGCACTTTATCTGAGTGAGGTAACCCAAACCCATCCCATCGAGCAAATCATCGTGCATCCGGGCTATGATCCCACAACCATGGAAAATGACATTGCTCTCCTCCGGCTTACCCAGCCTTACGATTTGACTTATCCCAGACTGGCGCTCAATCAAGACCCCTCGATTCCTCAACCCGGAGATCTCGCAACGGTGGCAGGTTGGGGCGCTTTGGCTTCTGAAGGAGCCTCCAGTGATCGCATGCAGAAGGTGAGTGTACCCATTGTGAGCCTCGCTCAGGCGAATGATCCCAAAGCTTATGGTGGGGATATCTTGCCCAGCATGCTGGCTGCTGGCTTCATTCAAGGAGGCAAGGATTCGTGCCAAGGTGATAGTGGTGGGCCTCTGGTGGTTGAGGTTCAGGGAAAATCCATTCAAGTGGGTGTGGTCAGCTGGGGTAAGGGGTGTGCCGAGCCCTACGCTTACGGCATTTACACCCGTGTGGCGGCTTTTATCGACTGGGTTGAGGCCATTACCGGACTCTCAGGAAGTGCACCAACAGATCGCGAGTTGATCATCACACGATCACCGCAATCCTGGTCAGGCAATCTGGGGCAGACCGCGCATTTCAGTGTGCTCGCCGATGGCGAACCACCTTTGACTTACCAGTGGCTATTCAATGGACAGGAATTGGAAGGAGCCCAAGGAGCATCTTTAGTGATTCCCCAGGTTGGGTTGGAACACCAAGGTCTTTACTCGGTTTGGGTCAGTGCAGGGAATCAGCAGATGTTGAGTCAGGAGGTTAGTCTGGATTTGTTACAAAGGATTGATCTTGGGGAGGCGCTTGATCAACCACAATGGGTGTTCGACACAGAGGCTGATCCGATGGGCTGGTTTGGGATAGCTGATGCCTCACCAGAGCAGAGTTTTGATCAGGCCGATACCGCTCATTCCGGGGCCATTGAGGATATGGAGGTGTCAACACTTTCAACCCAGCTCACCGGTCCTGGTATCCTGAGCTTTCAGTGGAAGGTGTCTAGTGAGGCCGATTATGACTGGCTGACTTGTTGGGTTGGAGGCCAGCAAGCCGTGCGGATCTCGGGACAACAGCCATGGCAGGAAGTCAGGATTCCTCTGCCAGAGGGTGAACAACAGATCCAATGGACATACCGCAAGGACGAAAACCTCAGCGAAGGGCTTGATACCGCCTGGTTGGATCAGGTTCGATTCGATGGCATCAGCAAACCCGTGATTCAGGCCCAGCCCGAGTCGGTGCTCATATCATCCGGTGAAGCGGTCACGTTCTCAGTCCAAGCCAGTGGCAAAGCACCTTTGAGCTATCAATGGTTTTTTCAGGGGGAGCCCATTGAAGGCGCTCACTTAGCCACTCTTCACATTCCAGCTGCTAGTCAGGTGCATGTTGGGGCCTACCATGTTCAGGTCACGGCTGCTCAGGATACAGTCACTAGCTCGGCAGCAATGCTTTCGTTGCTTCAAACATCGAACCTGGCCGAGGCATTGGATCAGTCCCTGGCATCGCTTGAAACTGACCCAGGTCCGCATGGATGGTATGGTCAGAGTCAATGGTCTAGCGATGGTGTTGATGCCGCGCAATCTGGTGAGATCGCTGATGGGCAAAGCTCCGAATTTTCTCTTTCCATTGAAGGTCCCTCAACTATTGGTTTCCAATGGAGGGTTTCCTCGGAAGAGGATTATGATTGGTTAGAATGCTGGGTTGATAATGATTTGATCATGGCCATCTCCGGGGAAGTGGACTGGACCCAAGAGCGGGTGATCCTTACCGAAGGAAGCCATGTGATGCGATGGGTCTACCGTAAGGATGTGTCTGAAAGCTATGGACAGGACGCCGGTTGGGTTGATCAGTTGACGGTGACTGCTTCCCAGGAGTTGATCCTATTTGAACAACCGCAGTCAGTCCGATCTATTCTGGGGGCTGAGGTGACTTTTAGGGTGGGTGCTGTGGGCCTGCCACCTCTTGCTTACCAATGGTTTTTCAATGGGGAACCTATATCAGGAGCTCAAGAACCCACCCTGACTTTGTCCGCATTGAGAGCTGAGCAGGAAGGTGATTACTCAGTTAGGGTTGTTTCCCTGGCCAGTTCTCAAACGGTGATGAGTGACCTCGCAGAGCTAAGGCTGGAGCCTGAACTGGATCTGGCGCAAGCGCTGGATCAAACCGAATGGACCTTTCTGCAATTGAATCAGCAGGATGGCTGGCAAGGTCAAACCCGATGGACTCATGATCAAGTGGACGCTGCGCAGTCACCGCCATTGGGTGATCAGTCCTCAGCTGGTTTTTCGACGACCCTGCAGGGTCCAGGGCTCCTTAGATTTTACTGGAAGGTCTCCTCTGAGTCGGATTGGGATTGGCTTGTGTGCCAAGTTGGGGATCTTGCGGTCAGACAAATTTCAGGAGAAGTAGGATGGCACGAAACCGAAGTCATGATCCCTGCTGGTATTCACACGGTATCCTGGATTTATCGTAAGGATGAATGGCTCAGTGAAGGCATGGATGCCGGCTGGGTGGATGAGATCGCCTACACTCCGATTGAAGAGCTGCCTGGTCCCGTACTGATTGAATCATGGGACAGTGAGCAGGAAGCCGCTCATTGGTGGGTCAATCGATTTGACGATGAACAGGGTATCGACGAAATCTGGACTGGCGATGCCTTCTGGAGAGAAGACCAGCAGCGCGGCAAGGGCCTGGCAATGAATCTTTCGGGCGAACATTATCTTATTTACCCAGCAGAGGATCACCCACAATTGAGTCAGTTCCTGGGTGACTACCTTGAGCGAGATTACCGCAGCATTTCCTGGGACATGTATCTCACAGGGGATTTAGATCAACTCGGGGTCATGAGCTTGAGCCTTTATCGGGAAGATGAGGACACCTTTCAGATAGCCTATCTTGATTTGTTCCCAGTGGTGCTTCCTGAGGGCATGGTGCGCTACACGGCTTTCCTGGATGATCCAGGATGGGTTCTTTGGGATGAAACAAGTCCTTGGGATGTGGAGGATGTCATGCATCAGGTGACCGATCTCTCACTCGAATTCTACTCGCAGGGCGCTGACTGGGGCACAGCGGTGATCTTGTTGGATCAGCTCATGATTGAAAGGACGACTGGGGAAAGCAATGAGCCTAGTGCGCCCCAAGGCCAGCTGGCACAGATACCGGCTTTTGAAGATTTTGAGACCCTTGTGCTGGGCCCAAGCCTGGATGAGGAGCTTGCTGGAGAGTCTGTCTGGACCAAGTTGACCCCATCAGGGTGGACCATCGACGACCAGGGGGTACCTGGGGTGGGGAATCCAGACCTGGATGGCGTGACTGAGTGGGCGGGCTGGAGTTTTGCCGATAAGGGTTGGTGGTCTGACACCGCAGGAGACCAGGGACGTAGTGAGTTTGTTCGCGCCAGCGGGACTGTGGCCATTGCTGATGGAGATGAGTGGGATGATCAGCCTCATGCTTCTGGCTACCTCAACACCTTCCTCATTTGGTCACTGGATGTCAGTCAGGTGAATCAGCCCCTTGAGTTGCAATTCGATTCGTCTTGGCGTCCAGAATATGATGACAATTATCACCAAAGGGCCAACATCACGGTAAGCTTTGATGAGGGGCCAGTGAGGGAAGTGCTGCGATGGGAATCAGATGAAAACAGCGCTGATTTCCATGATGACCAAACCAATGAACGGGTCGTTGTGCCGCTTCCCAATCCTCGTGGTGCCAGCGTGATGAGCGTGAGCTTTGGTTATATGGACGCCGGGAATGATTGGTGGTGGGCCCTTGACAACCTTCAGATCATTCCCATTGGAGGCAGCGTATTGAATTATACTCTAGAAGGTAGCCAGTTAAGCTTGAGCTGGGAAAGCGGTATACTGGAGCGCACTGACTCTTTGCACGGCGGCTGGGTTGCGATGGAGGATGCTAGCAGTCCTCACGTTGTTAATGTGAGTCAGGGGCAGGCCTTCTATCGCATCCGATCCCAGTAGGTTCTCTGAAGGTAAGGCTGGGTTGCTATGAAACCGCTTGTTAGAACAGATTTATGAGGCTGCTAAGCACCATGCCCCATCCAAGGGTGTTTTATCAAACCAAGCAGGAGAGCCAGATGAGCCTGGCCATGCGGCACCTGATTGTTCAGCAAAGCGAGGAGCAAGCCCGCTACGGATGTCACCAAGTCAAGGCAATCATTGGGTGAGGTGAGTGATACAAGCTCAGAAGAGTCGTTAAAATAGGATGGTCGGTAGGGAGAAAAGAGGAGGGCGACATGGTGCATTTTGCGGATATGACAGATGAGGAGCGATTCGCACGGCTGGCGCACAAGGCTTCGGAGATAAGGAAGCTGTTGTTCGGAAGCCTTCTCC
>JALRAZ010000474.1 GCA_023257935.1 Verrucomicrobiota bacterium | reverse complement strand
CCTACCTTTTCGCCGAAGATTCCATTGCACCCGTCGAACCTGAATCCGGTTCGATTCATACGATGCGCAATGAAGCGATGCGGGTGGCACACACCGATAAAGCGCTCACAGAGAAACTCTTGGGAGATGCCGATCCACGTGAAAACCGAGGGCACATTTGCTGCAGCTGGGTTATGAATGACAAAAAATGGCCTGACAAACTCATCCTTCGAAGTGGTTGGAATCCGGGGGATTTTTTCTGTCTAGTGGAATGTCATCCAACCTCATTTCCGGCAAACCCAGGAGGGATCATGGGGATGAATCGCTATGGTGCGCCTTTTACGCAAATCGTGACGAGTAAGGGGAGTTCTGAAGAAAATCGTCTCCTGATTCAGGATATCGACCAAAGCAGTCCGCGACGTTTGCATCCAGACAAAGGCCGTATAGACGAAAACTGGCGGATGGGCAGCATGCCTGATATTCGCTCCGAAGTGACCCACTTTGAGGACACCCCAGAGGTTACCTTTGCCAAATTAAAAGTCTACAACCCCGATGGGCTTCCGGTGGTATATGAGCGTGAGTTTATCTTTGTGAAGAACCGTTTTCTTGCCACTCGTGAATTGGTGACCTTTGAAGCATCTTTCCACGCACGGGTCAGTCCCATATGGAATACGCAAAATATCGGACCTCAACTGGGCAATCACTGGGCTAACACCTTCATGAGTGCCCCGGTAGCCGATAATGGACGTTCGAGCATGAAGTTACCCCCTGTCGACTTGCTTGTCTGGTTTGCTCCTCAGGAGGACTGCCGTTTGCAGGTGGTGGACCGCATGACTTTCGATGCTCGCACCACCGACTGCCCGGCTCAAGTGCGATACGTGTGGGAAGGCACGCCGCAGAAAGGGGATCAGAAAATTTTCACACAAATTTATTTTCCGCACATGCCTTATCGCAACCGATCCTACAACAATAATCCTGGTGTTCAGGAAGCCGAGAAACCAACCCTCCAAAACACGGCATATGCTAGCGGCATTGAGGTCATTCGTGACGATGCTACTGCCAGCATTCTGAAAATGGTGTTTGAAGAAGGAAGCTCCGAATATGTGGTGTTCAATCCGACAGAGCAGGAAATTTTCATCGGCGAAAAGACCGTAGAAAAAGCATGGGCTTATTTCTCTGAATAAAACGCTACAAGGATAGCAAAAAGACCTACTCTCCCCTCAGAAGAAGGCAAATAGACTGGGTAGAGAAAATGGTGGAGCTAAGCGGAGTCGAACCCCTGACCTTCTCATTGCGAACGAGAGATGCTGCAGGTTCTGGGATGCGTGAAAACCTTATAAATAAACCACAAAAACGCGGTTGTGATTTTTAAAATTAGTGCCGCAAAATTGCGGCACTGCTGTTTTATCATCGGTCAGAGAAAATCATCTTCAAGTTCAATTTGATCATTTGGCAATTTGTTCTGATGGATGACTTATCTGAGCATTTGAAGAACTTGTTAGTTAGGATTAATAGTTCTATTTCTTGCGCGTATGTCAAAAATGCCTACGAACCAGCAGTGGCAGCATTGATTAAATTTCGCATGAGATGACGAGGGGTGGTTTTAAGGGCTCGATAACCTATGATTGGAGGGAAGATTAGCCAAAAACACGCTAGGCTAATGAAATAGATCCAGTATTTGTTCCAACCGTACACCTCAATTTCGTATTCAATCACAGAACCATCAGAGTTTTCTTGGACAAGGATTTTCCCTCTTTTTCGGTGTTGCCCTCGTCGCATGTTGACAACCCCATGAGTAAAGGAAATTTCACAAGTGGTTGTCTGGAGGATTTCAAATTCAGAGCAGTTGGATAACATTGTGGCCTTCAGGCATTCGAGAACCTGCCGTGCTTGTAATGACGAAATCGTCTTTCCTGTAACCTTCACCTCGTAAACCTGTGCATTCCCTTAAGCGAAGTCAATGCCACTCCTGACAGAATCTGTCAGTCGAAAGAAATTTGTCAGTTTCCTATAGAGGCAAGGATACATCCCTTTAGCTGTTTCCCCCCCTTAGATGTTTTGTCATCCGTAAGGGCAGCCTCAGCTGTCTGATTTCTGCCTGCGTAACTGGATCTTGATTCGTTAGAGGTGAATCTCAGTGCTTGGGCCATCAGGGGGGGGTGAGTGCATGTGGAAAACTCCCAAACTACGACGGTAAAAATGGATGCGGGTCATGGTAAAATGGTGGAGCTAAGGGGAGTCGAACCCCTGACCTTCTCATTGCGAACGAGACGCTCTACCAACTGAGCTACGACCCCATCCGGTTCGGGCGTTGGCCCGCCGCGCCCATCGCAATCTTCAGTGCGATGGGACCCGAACTATGGAGT
>JALRAZ010000467.1 GCA_023257935.1 Verrucomicrobiota bacterium | reverse complement strand
CGCCAAAGTATACTCACCCAGACTGTTCATGGTCGTGCCTTTTTCCCACTCAGCAATGACTGTGCCACCGAAGGCATTGTCAGTGATCGAGGCATTGGTTGCTATGAGCTTTCCTCCTGCCCAGAGCGGGTTTTGATTAATCGAGATGCCCCTCTGTAAAATGCCGTTTAGGGTCACAGTTTCCGCGTATGCCTCGGCCATGATATGATCAGTGCCCAAGCGGATTCCATCAAAGACAGGGTGGGTAGCATCTTCGGCTCTAAGGTGGATTGTACCTGAAGTATCCGTCATGGTTGTGCCCATTGTGAAGCCTAGGCGACTGCTGCGTGTGATATAGCCACCCAGCATCATGACCGGAGTTTCAAGGCTGTGCCAGGCTCCAACTTGTTCATTGGTGGCATAGTCACCGCTGGCCACTGAGCGACTGACGATCACCAGATCATGGGATTGGAGTCGATCCATGTCTGGGTTGGAAGAGCTTGCCATACGAACCACTTCGTATCCTTCCTGCTCAAGTAAGCGAGTGTAAGTCGCATCAGGAGCTTCAATCATTCCTGCAGCTCTTGCTGCTGGACTGGCTGCGTCTTGGTCGGTGTGGAAACTAACCCAAGCAATGCGGGCGCTGACGGGATCGCTATCAGGTATCGCAATCAGCTTGACTGCCTCAGAGGTGGTGAATTGACCGAATCTATCCCAGCCCTGAATTTGTAAAATATACTGCCCTGTCTCTTCAGGGATCCACTCCCAGCGGTAGGGTGGCTGAGTAAGCTGGCCTATTGACATGCCATTGACCAGACATGTCACCCTTGCCATGGATACGTTTTGTTCGCTGACAACAGCCGCAGCAATTTCAACTGGGCGACCTTTGACAATCAAAGCCTGTTCCTCAGGGGCAAGCAGGGATAGGGTCCAAGGCGGTGGCAGTGTGTGGTTTTGAGTGGCTTTAATTGCCTCCCATGCCTCCGGGCTGTTTGAATTGGGGAAATCTAGCGATGGCAATCGAGCCAGGTAATATCCCTGACCATCTGCCAAGATTGGCCAAGGTTCCTGATCGTCGTAGGTGATATCCCAAATCAGTTCTCCGCTAGCATCAGTGGCTATGAGGCGTTCCCCAGCATTGGAAAGATTGGTTCTTTGCTGAAACGAGCCAGCAATCGGCTCCTGAGGTCCGAATCGATAGCTATAGGCTTGGGGGTTAGCGACCACCACGCAAGTGGCACCGGCAGCCAACTCCATCAAGGAACTGTCTTTTTGGAAATCGAAGGTAATGCCATCGGTAAAGAGGATACCTCGTAGGTCCACTGATTCCTGGCTGGTATTGCTGATCTGAAGAAACTCAAAGTCACTTCGCTGATCGAAACCCAGAGCGATCTCTTCATTCGATGGTGCTGCTGGGTGATAATGAATTTGGGATAACACAAGGTTCTCGGAACTTGCTGGAAGGGTGTTGACTAGAAAATGAGCCTGATTCAAGGCCGACCATTGGGTTCCATCAAAGGTGCGTGCTTTGAGCAGTGTGGAGCTTTTGAGGTTGATAGGCCCCTGGTAACTGAACACTTCCTGCTCCGTGTCAGTGGGTTTCTCTGTGAGGGTGGTGGATGCTGTCAGAACCGGCCAAATAAGAAAATCACTGCTGGAATTGGAAACATTCAACCCATGAATGGCTAGGACATTATCGCCTTGGCTTAAGGCTTTCAGCCCTTCAGCAGTGATGTCCAACAATTCAAAAATTGTAGCTTGGCTGTCACTATGGCTGGCTGAAGCGGAGGCGTTCCAAGCAGCAGGGTTTCCGATGGACCCCGGCGCATTGGATCTGGCGACCTCCTTACCATTCAGATAGGCAATAAAGCCGTCATCATAGCGAACACCCAGAGACAGCTGATCAAAGGTAGGCATATCATCGAGTGTGAAATGAATCCGCATGTAGATCGTCTCTGCGTTTTGGCTCGATGCGGAGCCAGAGAAATCCAAGGAAGGGGCAATGAAATTTTCATAGCCAGATCCATTTTCATACCCTGCACCTTGTTGGCCGCTAGGCCAATTTGAGTCGTCTAAATTCGGTTTGAACCAGATGTGATCCAGATTGTCATTTTCGGGCATCCATGCCTTCTTGATGGCCAATTCTGATACCAGGGTTGTCTTTTCTCTTGAGATGACTTTTGCCGATTGCCCCATCGGGTCAGTGCCATCGATGGTGTAAAAAATGGTTCCTTGCTCCGACTGCATGGTGAGCGGGCTTGTGGAAGCCAAAATGCCCCCTTGCTGGCTGAAAACGGGAGGGTCGATCGAGGGGATCCAATTGTTGGATCGAAATTGTCCGAGCACGATGCTGCTGCGCCGCGCGAAATAGTCATAAGTGGGCAAGGAGCGGTTCTGGGATAACCCAAAGAGCGAATCACGGATTTCAACCCAATCAAGTCGAGTGTAGGCGCGTGCTCTCTGGTTATCTCCCCAGCGAGCGGATTCTAGCCTGATAGGGCCATCGAGCGGTTCACTGATGGCTCGATACAATTGAGCTGCCTGGTCTGGGCTGAGTATGCCTCGTGTGAGCTGGGTCCAGGCTCTGTCAGCAAAACGCATGCGGTAGAGTGGGCTTTGTATCAGCCGGTGATGCAAAAAAGTGGGCCCACCACTGTCATCACGGTTGGTGACGTCGTCGGTGACGCGGTGCAGGCCTTTTTCAGCATCCCAACTGTGAAAGCGCCAACGTCCTGCAGGGTCTGATCTATTGTAGCTGGCATACCAGTTATGGTGAGCCCAGTCGCCATTGCCGATATAATAATTCACCAACATGTAGTCGATGAAATCATCCACATCCAGTAATGACTCCAGCTGACTCCAGTTTGCTGCCTGACCCAGATCAGTCTGAGCAAGCTGCATGAGTCTAAGGTAGGACGCATTACTGCCTTGAACGACTGTCGTCGGTGTATGCTTGATGACATCGTAGTCCTCATTGTCCCCACCCAGATAACTGGCAGCGAAGTTATCATCGGGTCGTTCGTGAATGGTGTGGATGCCCCAGTAGATACCGTTGATGAAAACGTGGGCGTGTTGGCCATGTGGAGAGGTGCCACCCATGGCCGTGTGGAGGTTGGCTGCATATTGATCGCGAACATACTGCGCTCGGTCCCGCTGGCCTACTGGCTCGGAGCCACCCCCATAATGCCAGACATTATTGAGCCTCGCATCCACCACCAGCGTGTCAAAGCGTGAGGTGGCCTCCGGCCCGAACATGGGGTATCGGAGGTCTTTATCGAATTTTAGGCGCATGGAAAGCTTGTCGGATTTCCATCTTGAGGGGCTGCTTCCTCCCACGATTTGGACGGTGGCTCGTGTTTGAAAGCCAGCCTCTCTATTGGGCTCCTGAGGGTTACCCTCCGGATTGATCCACTCAACAGACACGTTCTTTTCGACCCCCTGGCCAGCAATATAAATGCCTCCGTTGCCAAACATTTCGGTAAAACTCATGCCGATGGATAGTGAAGGTAACCCATGGAAATCAACTGCTTCGGGTCGAATGCGAGCATCTGCATGTTCGGTGATCACCGGGTCCATGGCCCAGTCGGGTCCAGCATGTCCCCAGTTCACGGATTGATCGAAAGGGGAACCTAGGCCACTTTGATCAAGGAGGTCGCTTGCAAAAAAGTAGGTTTGGCTGTCGATGTTGGATGATTCCATGCCTTCCTTAAAGGCCATGACCCTTAATAGGGTGGTCGAAGTCATGCGAAGTTCCAGCAAAGGTGGAAGGTCTTCTGCGATGGGCACCACTTCTTGACCGTGATTGATCTGCGGTTCGCTTCCATCGGTTGTGTAGACCAGGCGGGCTCCCGGTGTCTTGCAGGTCACTTTCAAATCAAAAGGTGAATCGTAATAGCCTCGGTCCACAGAAAAAGTGGTGTCGCTCACAAATCCATCGGTGTGTTTTGTGGCGTTGACGCGACCTGGTGTGGGGGAATCAAAATAAACAAGGGGCGCCTCTAATTCTGGGCTGGCGTAACCAAAGGAATACCCCTCTCTTTGCCTGGGGTATTGGCTGATCACTGTGTCAGCTGCCAACCCTGTCGCAGTCATGTGACTTAAAATTAGACCCTCGCCTTGTTGGTCGAGCTGAAAATTTGTGTGTAAGGGTGTGTCAGCCTCTCCGCGGTCCTTGCCTGAGGCCATGACAAGTAGGTAATCGCCGGGTGCAAGTATGATGTTGGGGAACCTCCATTTGTCAGGGTATTCAAGGTCGTCGGATAAATAGTATCCCTGCAAGGCAATCGGGTCGGGTGAAGGGTTCCAGATTTCTATCCAATCACTGGGCTCTCCATCCTCATCGACTAAAGTCGATGATCCAGACGCATACCATTCATTGATTCGTATGCTTTCAGCCATCATCCCCAAAGGAAATGCCTGAAGCATGAACGTCCATAGGGCCAGCCATGTGTAGCCTGCGTGATGCATGCGCTCTGTCAGCACACCTTGTGCCAGCCTGCCTGTAGATTGATGAAAGTTGGGTGGCAGGAACTGATTTATCGAGAGTGACCCTGCATGACCCACTCAATGTTGAAGCTCGCATGCTTGATGGTTTTGCCCTCGCTCCCGTCTTTGAGAGTCCCTGGAAGGAAGGTGCTGTAGGTGCACTGAAGGAGTCCATCATGATCTTGAATGATGGATGGGTAGTGAAAGGATCCCATTCCTGGCTCAGCTTTTTCGAGGTAACGGGTCCACCGATAGGAGCGTCCCTCATCCTCGGAAATGGAAACAGCCAGTTGATGGCGTCCATCATCGGTATCATTGTAAATCGTGAGAAAGCGTCCATCTTGCAGGTTTATCAGCTCGAGGCCTGAGCCTGGGTTTTTGAGTTGCGGGTGATCGTAGACCTTCGACCAGCTCACTCCTGCGTCAGTGGACTCTGAAACAAGAACACGCTGAGGAGGGGGGCCATTGTCTCGCATGTAGGTAACCAGTGTCCCATCTTTTTTGCTGGCAAAACTGGGCTGAATACTCCCGCCACCTACGATGGGTTCGCTGAATTGCCAGGAATTCCCCCAGTCGTCGGTTCGAGCAACCATGGAAAAAGAAAACCCGTCGGAATAGAGTCCCACGAGCATGCGCTTACCATCAATCAAGTAGGGATGAGCCCGCGTAAACCACCCCAATCGCCGGGTGAGCTTATCATCCGCCTGCTTAAAATTGTCGTGAGCCCACTGGATCATTTCCGGTGTGAGCTGCTGGTGACTTAGGTAAGCGGCGGTTTTTTCCCTTACCTGAACGGGGAAAGCCTCCCCCGGCTTAACATGCAGGACTTTTTCTTCTGTCCATACAGGCGGGCCATCCTCTTGGTAATGGCTACTGATCTTGTATTTCATCAGCGCGGATTCCCACAAATTGGCCTGGATGGTGGGCCAGAGTAACCAAAGGCGTCCTTTAGGATCGATGATCATGCAGCAGTTGGTGTCGGGAAATTCTGGAGTGTCTGCCATGACGAAGGGAGCGCTCCAAGCAGATTCATTTTGACGTTTTCGGGCCCCAAGGATCATCACATCGTCGGATTTGCGCTCACCAGAACCGTGGAACCAGCATGCTATCAGATCCCCTTCGGGAGTTTGGACGATGCACGAACCATGGTTGTGCCAGTTTTCCAAAGGGAACAGGTAGGTCGATGTATGGTAAGGTTCAGCTCCCCTCAGGGCTTCGGTGATGAAACCGAGACTGAGGCAAGTGATGAGACATCGGATGAAGAAATCAGGACTCATAGGTGGTTGTTGGATGGAACACGGATGCAAGATGGGATTCAAGTCTGAAAACAAACCACCAGCGGTCTAAGGACTCATTGCTGGGATTCATTCACTCATCATTATCTTCAGTGCAGCCATGATGCATCCCACCTACTGGACACGTAATTCTTCGAACACCTCTGGAGGAAGTTCAGTGAGAAATCGGGATGGCCGCTGCATGAAATCACCGTTGCCGCGTTGAGTGAAGCGCATCAGTGGGTAGCATAGGTAGAGCTCGTCCATAGCTCGGGTGGTAGCGACATAGAAAAGGCGTCGCTCCTCCTCTTGCGCCTCATCGAATTCAACCGATCGCTCCGAGGGAAAGAGGCCCTCACAGAGCATGATGACAAACACCACTTTGAATTCGAGTCCCTTAGCCTGATGAATGGTTGATAATTTGATTCGAGCTTCATCATCAGTTTGTTCAGGTTGTGAGCGTGCTGGCTCCATATCTGTTTCTAGGGCCAATTGGGTGAGGAAATCTTCCGGGGTCTCAAACCCCTCTGCATAATGAGCAAGTTGTTGCAAATCTTCGAGGCGGTTGCGGTAGTTGGAGAACTCAGTTTTGAGATAATCCTCGTAGCCTGCATCCAAGACGTGCTGAATCAAGGCGGGAACATCCTGAGCCAGAGCAGGCGATTCCATTTGCTCCAAAGTGAATTGAAATTGCTCCCAGGCAGCGAAGGACTTCTTTGGCACTTTGCTCGCGCAGGCCTTGAGGCCTGAAGTGACCGAGAGAGTCGGGAGCCAAGAGGGCTCTGCCTGGCTCGAGTTCTCCGTGACGATGCCGCTCTGAAATGGTTGCCAAAGCTTGTCAGCCCCCCGAGTCCCTATTCCTGGTAGGAGCTTGACCAGACGCTTGAAGGAGAGTTCGTCTGCTGGGTTGCTCAATAGCTTGATGTAGGCGGTCACATCCTTAATGTGCGCCTGTTCGAAAAACCGAATACCACTTGTGATGGAGAAGGGGATGTTACGGCTGGTTAGCTCCATCTGCAACTCCATGGCATGAAAATGGGATCTGTAAAGGATGGCCATTTCACTCAGCTCAATGCCTTCTTCCCTTAATTCGAGAGCCTTCTGGGCAACGAACATGGCCTGCTCGTGAGCATCATTGGTAATCACCTGCATGGGACGCATCCCTTCTGATCGGGCTGGTGTCAGCACTTTGCTGAATTGGTGTTGGTTTGATCCGATGACGGCATTAGCCAACGCGAGGATCTGCGGCGTGCTGCGGTAATTGGTTTCGATCTTGTGGACCTTTGCCTCCTGATAGCGTTTTGGGAAATCTAGGATGTTGGCAAAATGAGCCCCTCGCCACGAATAGATGCTCTGAGAATCATCGCCCACCACCATGACGTTTTGGTGTTTTGCTCCCAGCAGATCGACCAGATCACTCTGAA
This sequence comes from Verrucomicrobiota bacterium, assembly GCA_023257935.1. Lineage (GTDB taxonomy): Bacteria > Verrucomicrobiota > Verrucomicrobiia > Limisphaerales > AAA164-E04 > UBA7971. The sequence continues at coordinate 8,346 of JALRAZ010000467.1, read as the reverse complement.
TTCGGTTTGTGTCCTGGTATTCATCGACCAAAAGGAATTGAAACTGATCTTGATAGCGCTCCCGAATGTCGGTTTCCTGCTTCAGCAATTCCAACCATCGACATAGCAGGTCATCAAAATCCATCATGTGGTTTTCCAGCTTACGTTGCTTATAGGCTGATTCTACTTGGGTCATTTCATCTACCAGATGACTGAAGTAGGGGTATTGGGCCTCAAGCGTATCCTCAACCGAGCACTGACGGTTAGCCGTAAGAGAGAGGATGTCTGCTAAAACCTTAGCTTTGGGGAAACGGGTTGATTTCACATCGATGCCCGCACTGCTCACACAAGCACCCAGTAGCTGGGTCGCATCCTCACGGTCCATGATCGTGAAATCGGCTTGATAGCCAAGCCGCTCAGCATGCCGACGCAGCATGCGGGCCCCAATGGAATGAAAAGTTCCTCCCCAGTGGATCTGGGTGTGTTCGCCCAAGAGTTCCGCCACACGCTGCATCATTTCGCGGGCGGCCTTGTTGGTGAAGGTGAGCAGTAGGATGCGGTCTGCCGCGACGCCTTGTTCCAAAAGATAAGCCACGCGATAGGTCAGGGTTCGTGTTTTTCCAGCGCCCGCTCCAGCAATGACCAGAGCTGGTCCCTTGGGTGACGTGACCGCTGCGTATTGCTGACTATTCAGTTCGGCTCGATAGTCAATTTGTCCTTGGCGTGGTGGTCGGGGAATATCGCGATTGAGTTGGTATGCTTTTGCCATGACCTGAAAGGATGATCTTGCCTTTTGCCTCAAGCCTTGGACAGGGAATTATGCAGGCAGTTTTGGCGGATCCACTCAAGGAATGTTTCCTCAATTGGGTCTGTTCATGGATGCAACAAAGGAACATGATTTTCCAATGGAAGAGCGTAGACATTTCAAGCCGCTAGCTTTGGGCTTTACTCTGATTGAGTTGTTGGTCGTTATCGCGATTATTTCCATTCTGGCTGGCATGCTCCTCCCGGCCTTGTCGCGGGCTAAGGCTAAGGCAAATCAAATTAAGTGTTTAAGCAACATGCGCCAGTTGCAAATGTCCTTGCAGATGTATGTGGACGACCACGAGGATCAGTTTCCGCCGCGTATATCGGGTCAACAGAACTGGGTTTCAGCACTTAAACCCTATTATCAGGTTGATGCCGTGGTGAAGTGTCCTGCCGATGGTTTTTTTGCGCATCATAGTTTCCTTATCAATGGTTTTAACGACTTTTTTGCTGTCAAGCTAAGCAAGGAGCAGTTTGATGTGTATAAACAGTGGCAGTGGCCCGTGGGCATGCGTATGGCTCACATTCCCGAACCCTCCAACACGATTACCTTCGGCGAAAAGCGGAAATCCTCTTATCACGCTCACATGGATTTTTATCAAGGGGACGGGAATGATGTGCAAGAGATTGATCAGGCAAAGCACGGTGCGAAGCGGGAAGGGGAGGGCGGAGGCTCCAACGCTGCCTTTGCAGATGGAAGCATCCGTTTTATGAAAGAGGGGACCATGCTTAGCCCGGAAAACCTTTGGGCTGTCACCGAGCAATGGCGACATGCTCCTGCGCCTTAGGCAAATTTCTCAATCCTGTGCCTCTCCTTTTGTGCTGAGTCATTGACCTACGATACCTGAAGAATCAGACTGACCTTATGAATCCAGCATACGGCTCCATGAGTGCCTTACTGATGATCTGTGCCCTTGGCTTGATGCCTCCTTCTTTGGGGATACACGCTTCTTCCAAGGTGAATCCGAGGCCGCATGTGATCTTGATTCTTGCTGATGACCTCGGGTGGAGCGATCTAGCCTGCTATGGGAGTGACTTGCATGAAACGCCCAACCTGGATGCCCTCGCTGCAGGGGGGATTCGTTTCACTCAAGCTTATGCCGCAAGCCCTGTGTGTTCTCCAACGCGTGCCTCTATTTTGACCGGGCGCCATCCAGCCCGTCTCAACATGACCATCTGGAGAGAAAGTGCCCTGGATCGAGGCAATCGCCAGCTCCTGGAACCCATCACGCGTGATGCTTTGCCATTGTCTGAAACGACTTTAGCCGAAAGGCTCAAAGAGGCTGGGTATTATACCGCTCATGTGGGTAAGTGGCATCTTGGGACGGCAGAGGCATACCCCCAGCCTCATGGCTTTGATACCAACATAGGAGGCACGCTTTGGGGAGCCCCTCAAAGTTTTTTTTACCCTTATACGGGCACGCGGTATTTTCGGGGATGGCGTTATGTGCCTGACCTGGAACCGAGTGCTCCCGGTGATTACCTGACCGATCGCCTCACAGACAAAGCTATCGAGATTATGGAAACAAAGGCCCATCAACAGCCGGTCTTTATGAACTTATGGTATCACGCCGTCCACACACCCATTGATGGTAAACCAGAGAAAATCGCCAAGTATCGGCGTAAAATTCAGGATACGAACCCAGTTGTTCATCGGAATCCTGATTATGCTGCCATGGTGGAGAGTCTTGATGAAAATGTTGGGCGTGTGTTGGCTTATCTTGATGAAACTGGACTAAGAGATCAGAGCCTGATCCTTTTCCTTTCGGACAACGGGGGGTTTGTCAATGAATGCAAGCTGCATCCAGGGGTTCCAGTGACTTCTAACGCACCGCTGAGGTCAGGCAAAGGATCCTGTTATGAAGGGGGGGTGCGCATCCCATGGATCCTTGATCTTCCCGGTTCGCAAACCAATAGGCGAGTTTTGAAAGAGCCAGTGACCACTTGTGATGTGTTGCCGACCATTGTTTCCATCTTGGGCTTATCATGGGATGAAAAGATACCTCTGGACGGTGAGGATCTCAGCATCTTGTGGGAAGGTGCGTCTGAAATGAAAACCCTGAACCGTAGATCTCTGTATTTTCATTATCCGCACTATTATCCCACCACCACACCCGTATCTGCCATACGCAAGGGACCATGGAAATACCTTCATTATTTTGAGGATAAGCGAGAGGAGCTTTACTACCTACCTGAAGATATCGGGGAAAAGCGCAATCTGATCGACCACCATCATGAGGTGGTCCAGACCATGCGTGGTGAGTTGGCTTCCTGGTATCAGGAGATGAACGCTCAGTTACCTGAAATCAACACTCAAACCAGATAGCTTGCAAAGGGGGAGTCATCTACCAATGGTAAACTCCCTCTTGGCCAAAACGGTTCAGGAATTGCCCTGAATGCGAAAGTTTGAGTTGGTGGATTGTTTTCTCCAACTCTTCTGCGACGTCCTTCGCGCTGAGCTCTGCTTGGTTTCCACCCATGTCGGTCTTGACCCATCCTGGGCTCAAAGCGACAACGCAAATGCCCTCCTGTTTCACTTCATCAGCAAGTCCGAGAGTCATGTGGTTTAGCGCGGCTTTGCTGGCTCCATAGGCATACCGCCGTCCCGACCGTTGGGTAAGGGAGCTTGCGCCCGAAGACATATTGACAATACGTGGACGTTGGCTTGCTTTGAGCAGCGGTAGAGCAGCTCTGATGACTTGGAATGTTCCAAGGACATTAGTCTGGAGGGCTTCCTGCCACCATGCCGTCTCCAGGTCAATGAAAGGGCAATCTGTGGGCTCTGGAAAGACCCCTGCGTTATTGACCAGCACATCCAGGTGACCGCTACGTTGCCTGATCGCCTCAATAGTCTGCTTGACTTGCTCTTCGTGGGTCACATCCATTTCATAATACAGAACCTTGTCCAATCGTTCGTTGTTTTGGCTTCGATACGTAGCATGGGTCACCCATCTTTTTTGTGCGCAGCACCGTGCCAAGGCTTTACCAATCCCGCGATTGGCTCCGGTGATTAAGATGGATGGTTGTTTCTTGAGCGTCATGTGAAAAGTCGATCATGGTCAAGGGCCTCTAAACAGAAAAAAAAGCACCCGCCTGTAGGCGAGTGCTTGCGTGAATCATCGGAATGGCTACTGATCAGGATTTTGGAAGAATCACTTGATCGATGACGTGGATCACACCATTTGAAGCTGTCACGTCTGTTTTGATGACCTTGGCATTGTCAACCTTCACGCCCCATTCGCTGGCAGCAATGCTGACTTCTTTGCCGAGGACTGTCTTCACCTTGCCGCTCTTCACGTCTTTGGCCATCACTTTGGCAGGAATGACATGATACTTCAGAATGGAGACTAGCTTATCCTTGTTTTCTGGCTTGAGGAGTGACTCAACAGTGCCTTCAGGCAGTTTTTTGAACGCCTCGTCAGTGGGGGCAAAGACGGTGAAGGGGCCCTCGCCTTTGAGCACGTCAACCAAGCCAGCAGCCTTGACAGCCGCCACTAAGGTTTTGAATGAATCAGCTTTCACTGCAACGTCGACGATATCAGCCTTGGTATTGGGCTCTGCTTGGGCTGATTGTGATGTGAGAGCAACAACGGTTGCCACGGTGAGTAGGAAGTTTTTAATCATATGTTATACTTTCGTGAATCCCTTAGGATGATTGAAACTTCCACAGCTCTACAGCTTGTCAAAGAAAAGTTTAAAAAATGTCTAAGAAAAATTTAGACATCCCAAGTTGTTGGTATTTAGTATTTTGGGAGTATTTGCATACCTGTCACCAAGCAATCCCCGTGTCTTCCCCGTGGTTGCTGGCTCCCCCCCAGAAGGTTCCGTGGTCATGGTCGAAGTAAATGGCAGTGATAGGTCCGGAGGTTCGAAAATCCTCTTCTAAGATATAGCCCATACCCTCCAGTTCATTTCTAGTCCAGGAGGGTAAATCCCTGCGAATGCCTAGTTTTCCTGGGCTGTAGGCATGTTCTCCGAAGGATGCTCGCATTTGATAGCTGGTAAAATGAGGGCCTTCACAAGCCTCCTGGATGGTCATGCCGAATTCAACCGTGTTCAGGAGAAACTGGACTAGATTTTGTTCCTGGGTGTCACCTCCCTGGACCGAGTAACAAAGCCAAGGCTTGCCACCCTTCAGAGCGATAGTGGGGGTAAGGGTCGCTCTTGGGCGTTTGCCAGGCTCAACAACATTATAGGGGCCATCCTCGGGCTTCAGAACAAAGCTCTGCATCCTTTGGCTCAGTCCGATACCCGTTTTCCCTGCAATGCACGCAGGTAGCCATCCACCACTTGGAGTCACTGAAACAACCCATCCTGATTCATCTGCAGCCTGAATGGAGGTCGTGCCCGCGAGGAAATCTCGTCGGTCCTGATCAAGAGAAGCCATATCCTTCTTACCAATGTGTTCCTGATTACCTGCCACAAAGCCTTTTAGCTCGCTAGCAAACGGGTTTGGCTCGCCACTCCAGCTATACGGGTCTCCTGGTCCTGCAAGAGGATCATTGTATTCCGGGTTGAGGGATAACAATCGGTGCCTGGCATATGATTTAGAAATCAGCGTCTGGATGGGTTCAGCCGGAGGGAAATAAGGATCGCCGTAATAGAAGTCACGATCGGCAAAAGCCAGATTCATCACCTGATAGAGAGTGTGTATGTAGCGTGAAGAATTCAGCCCCATGGATTTTAGGTCAAAGGGCTCCAGCATGTTGAGGATTTGGAGCATCACTGGCCCTTGTACCCAAGAGTTTAGTTTATATATTTGCAGCCCTCTGAAAGTTGTCGTGACTGGTTCCTCTACATAAACTTTCCAGTTGGCAAGGTCGGCGTGGGTGAACAGGCCTCCTTCATCCCTGCAGCCTTGGACCAACTCATCCGCTATGTCACCCCGATAAAATCGATCATACGCAGCCATAATTGCTTCCTTGCGATTGTCGCCCCGAGCACGAGCCCTTTTCTCGGCCATCACGCATTTTTCAAGGGTCCGATGAAGCTCTGGTTGACGGAAGATTTCACCAGGCCTGGGGGCTTCATAAGCTTCTCCCAGATGAGGCAGAAACACCCTTCTCGAGGCCTCCCATTGTTTGAGTGATTCCTTGGATCGCTCAATCCATCGCGAAGTCGATGCTTCCAGGGGATATCCTTCGGCCAATTCCATGGCGGGGCCCAGCACTTGCTCGAGGGTCAAGGTCCCGTATTCTGCTAGCATGACCATCAACCCTCCGGGGGTTCCAGGTGTGACCGCAGCCTGGGGACCTTCTCCGGGCGGGTAGCGGAGTCCTTGATTGAGGAAAAATGCTGCGGTGGCACCGCTGGGGGCAACGCCAAGGGCATTGAGAGCAATAACCTTGCCGCTGTGAGGATTAAAAATCAGGGCCTGCGTCTCGCCACCCCAACTGAGTGCATCATGCATGGTGCAAGTGGCAGCGAGCATGGCACAAGCTGCGTCGATGGCATTCCCGCCCTGCATGAAAATGCGGGCTCCAGCTGTTGCTGCCAATGGCTTGCCGGTGATGGCCATCCAGTGACGACCGTGCAATGGAGGCTTTTGAGGAGTGTTCTCTGCCTGTTGGCTCCAGGAGTTTAGAAATAATCCTAGCAGGCAGTAGCCAAGCCAGGCCGTGCCCCGCGGCAAGGGGCATTGGCGGGGAGTGAAAGGCATAGGTCTACCCTGCCAGTCTCCGGAATGGCAGGCAACGCAATCTTTCACTCGGCAGGTTCCCTAGTCTTTGGTTTTCCTCCAGCGAACCATGAACATCCCGTTAGCCTTCCACTGGTGAGGGAGTAGGGTGAGTCCATGCCGATCCTTGCTGGATGCTTCACCGTGACAATCCGGTAGGTGAGGCTCTTGGCCTTTCCATGGCCATGGAATGAAATCAGGATGAGCTCTTTCAAAACGCTTGACCACAGATTGGGTCTCCTGACGGGTGAGGGTGCAAACGGCATAGACCAGTTTGCCACCCGGTTTCAAAGCTCCGACAGCGGCATTCAGGCACTCCCACTGGCGCTCAGCTAAATCTCTTACATCATCCAGTTGGGTAGTCCAACGGGCGTCGGGATGACGCTGCCAAGTGCCGAGGCCGCTGCAGGGAGCATCGATCAGGATGCCATCAAATTTGCGCTTGAAGGGTAGGGGTTTGCCTGTCTCCCATTGAGCTGACTGGTAATTGAACATGCCTGCTCTGGCCGCCCTTCTTTTGAGTCGCTGGAGTCGCCAGGCTGATTTGTCGGTGGCCCAGACACATCCCTTGCCCTCAAGCAGGTCTGCAAGGTGAAGGGTCTTACCACCTTCTCCCGCACACATGTCCCACCATGATTCTCCAGAAGTGGGTTGGCAGAAATGCCCGACGCACTGAGAGGCCAAATCTTGGATTTCATACGCGCCCTGTTCAAAAAGAGGTGTCTGGAAGAGATCGTGACGTCCGAAGTAGCGAAAAGCCTTCCTCCAGGGGCCTTCACCGACTACTTGGATGTCTTTCCTGAAAAAGCGTTCCAGGCGATGCATGCCACCCCTAGGTGAACGCAACCAGACGAGTGCCGGTCGCTGGATTTGAACCAACCACTCACGAGTCACCTTGAGACAGTTGAAACTCCAATCGGGAATGGTTTGCTTGAGAACTTCCGAGGGTATTTTGCCTGCATGAGAACGAAAATCAGCATCCAATTCTCGAGCCATGCGGATTTGCTGATTCAAAGGTCGACTTTGATTCAGACAACCCTTCCAACGAAAGAAAGTGTAAACGCGCTCAACCACCGCAGCTTTGTGTCGAGGAAGCATCTCCTTTTCAGTCCGCAAGGCCTGACGAAGCAGTCGATCAGCCGGGACACCCTGACCCCATTGGTTAATAATGGACTCAGCCATCGAGGAGATCCCGTTTTTTTTCTTTTTAGGCATGATTTAATTAGGAGCTACGCCGCCACCAGAACATGCGTTCTAGGCCTGTGCGGTTGGGGTATGATCGAGGGGTCCACTGAGCAAGCAGCTCAAAAGAGGGATTGAAGCGGGTCAAGACTTCTTCGGGTGTGGTGCCAAATGGTGGGCCGTCGGGTTCATCGATGAGGTAATGCACGGCTAAAAAATGTCCGCCGGGTGCAAGCCATTTAAGGAGCGATTGGTGATAGGCCTCCCGCATGGATGGGTTGATCGCACAATAAAAGGTATGTTCAAAAACCCATTCAAATGGGGTGGGGTGATGTGGTGGATTTAAGAAATCCTGATCTATGAAATGGCAACTTCCAAGGCCTTGAAAAGGTATTTGAGAGGCCTTGCTCACAGCCGTTGGAGCGATGTCCATGCCGGTTGCCTCAAACCCGTATTGCGCCCAGGCCCTTGCATCATGGCCCTGTCCGCAACCCGGGATACATACTCGGCCTTTGGGTAAATCGGATTGATCAGCAAGGAAGTCAACCAATCCCGGAGAAGGTTGCCCTTTGTCCCAAGGGGTCTCACCGATCTCATATTGGCTCTCCCAATAATCGCGTTCGCTCATTCGGGCTCCAACATCGCGGTTGGCAGCGATCCAGTGCAAGCGCAAAGAAGGTAAATTAACCTGTTGCCAGGGG
>JALRAZ010000454.1 GCA_023257935.1 Verrucomicrobiota bacterium | reverse complement strand
CCCGCATCGAGCCATGCCTGAAGCCATTGTGCCTGGCCCTCCTCGAGCTTTCCCTTGGACCAATTTTCAATACAAACCTGAAGGGAAGTGGCATAGGCCTTGAGCAAAGTATTCATGTCCCCGGAAGAGGCTTGATCATAGGCCTGCTTAAGTGGGAGGTATGCTTCCTCCAGTAGGGTGTTCTCAGGTTCAACCCCACTGGGCATGATCAGCATCTTCCTGACACCAAACCAGGACCTTTCCCGATCCAGTCGGGCTAGCACTGCCTGGTCAGCGGCAGTGGTGAGCTCCACATGAATGGAATCGCCCTTCCAGTAGTTGAGGTTGAAACGCTTCCATGTCCAGGGACCTCCATTGAGGTTTTCTACGGGATAAACTGTCCCATTCCTTGGGTAGTTGGCCACAGCATAGCGAGCCATTGATCCACCCTCACCCCGGATAAGCATCCACAGATCCATCTCTTGATCGATTTTGAACTTGGGTGAGTGCAGTGCTCCAGCGTCCTTGCTAGAAATAAGATGTGAATACAGTCCAGCCGGAAGGATGGATTCTATCACCTGATCTCCTTGCAGGGTAGGAATCCAGCTACCAGAAGTGATGCCTTGTTCAAGGGCTGGTCCCAGGCCATACCATGGGGCAGCCGCTGTTGGCTTGGTGAAATCCCATTGATGCAAGGCTCGGCTAGTCGGTGAGTGTTCCTTTATCTTGGTAGCATTTTGCATCAGTAATCTGAAAGCCTGATCAGACTCCATTTTTTTGGCTAAGGGCCAAAAAAGATCCCCAGCCTTTGACTCCTGTACTCCCTTTTTCCAAGTTTCGGGAGCGATTTCCCAGTCCGAAGGAAGCTGGTCAGCATAGCTCTTCCAGGTGTGAATCATCAGCTCCTTGAGATGATGTTTGATTTCCTCAAGGCTTTCGCGCTGTTCGGCGTCAGCATCATCTCTCAAGCGCGCATCGATGATGCCAGGGCGACCGGATGCCATGATTCCATACCATGCATAATAGTCCCGCTGGCTAATTGGATCGAACTTGTGGTCATGACATCGAGCGCAAGAAACTGTCACTCCCAAGAAAGCTTTGGACACGGTATTGATCTGGTCATCAACAAAGCGAATTTGTTCTTCCATAGCATCTGTGGGGGCAAACCCATGAAACACCATACGCAGGTGGGACGTTCCGATAGCTGATTCGTTTCGTTTTTCCTTCTGATCAAGGCGAGGGAAGGCAAGGAGGTCTCCTGCCAGATGCTCCAGAAGCAATTGATCGTAAGGGACATCTTGATTGAGGGACCTGATTAAGTAATCGCGATAAACCCAGGCATTGGGAATCATGGGGTCACCTTCGCTACCGTGTGAATCGGCATAGCGAATCCAATCCATCCAGTGCCTTGCCCAGCGCTCACCAAATCGAGGTGATTTGAGAAACTCGTCTACCAAATTTTCATAGGCACTTGGACTTTCGTCCAAGAGATAGCGCCTCATTTCTTCAGGGGTGGGAGGCAGCCCTCTCAAGGCAAAGCTTAAGCGCCGGATCAGGGTCTGCCTATCAGCCTCAGGGGAGGCCTCAAGGTTTTCTGCCGTCAAGCGTGCCTCGATGAAAGCATCGACTGGGTTTGGGTGGTTAGAGCCTGCCAAAGGAATGTCTACGGGCTTGATTGGCTGGAAACTCCACCACTGCATGCGGCGCTCCATGACGGCTTGCCAGTCCGTATCCTTTTGGATTTCCTCCGTTGTCGGAGGATGATCTCTGGGATCATGAGCTCCAGCCCGTATCCATGCAGCAAAATCTTCAACGGTTTTCTCATCCAGTTTAGCACCGGATCGAGGCATGGTTCGGTCGGGATCTTCATGACGAATCAACCTCATCAGGAGGCTTTCGTTTGGAGATCCAGGAATCACTGCTGGACCTGAATCCCCGCCTTTCAAGAGCCCGTGGCGGTCATCCAGGGCAAGACCTCCTTTACGCGGCCCTGAGTGCTGGTGGCATTGGTAGCAATCTTGCGCCAGCACGGGGCGAATCCGCTCCTCGAAGAACGTTCGGCTCTCAGCCGTTTCGGCCAATGTCGACAGCACCATGAATCGACAAGTCAGCACGAGCACAATCCGACGGATTCTCAAAGTAAGTCCTTGAGTGTTGCAAAGCATGGTTTGATCCCATCCTGCCATAGGCCGGTTGGTCTCACAATGCCTTTGTATGATTGGGTTTTTCCTTCGGTCAAATCGCGGCGCTGCTTGCCAGTTGATGCGTCTCATTGGAATGCAGCAGATGGATCCACAAGCGGTTTACGGGTCTTTGATAAATCCTCTCAAGGGCTCTGCCATAGAGCTTCAGCTGCTGGGTATAACCTTCGAGCCTTTTCTCTAACGCGTGCCCAGTGACCTGATCTGTTTTGTAATCAAGTATTTGAATCGAATTTTTCTGAATCACAGCCACGTCCACAATTCCCTGAACGATGATCCAATCCCCCATGGCGCCAGCTTGAGTTTCGGGACACAATTGCCAAGATGAGAGTTCCTCAAGGGTGAATTTTGCAGTAAATGGGAGTTCTCTTTGCACTCGGGAGGCATGCTTAATCAGGTGTTGCCCCACTTCACCCTCAAAGAACGCTTGCAGCGCCCCCAAATCTAGAGCCTCCCATGCCTGTGCAGGGAGGGTGCCCTCGTTGATCAACTTTTGGACCAGATCTCTCAAACCATCGGGACCTTCGAGTTGTTCCGGGCGGATGAATTGCAGCAGCAGGTGATAGAGGTTGCCACGCTCACGACCATCCAAATGACTCGAATCTTGACGGTGCTTCGGGGGTTCAGTTTGAGGAGAACCCCAAAGCCAGAGTGTCTGATCGGAGTCCTCTTGGCCGAGTTGCTTGAGTTGAGTGACTGCTGCTTTGGCTGGCTGACGGACTGATCCTTCATGAGGGTATTCAAAGCCAGGGGTATGGAACCAGCGTTCAACCCAGGAAGGATCCTGGTTGAGCTCAAGTTTGGTTTCCTGTTGGGGAAGCGGGGCGCGCAAGGCTTCCAAATTTCCAGGAGGTTCTGCTGGAGCACTTTGCCACCGGATCATGCCTTGTTGCCCAGTTTGAGTTTGCCACCAATTTGGATGATTCAGTTGCTGGCAAAGCCAGGGAAAGAGCCAGTCCATGGGAGTGTTTGCCGCCGGCTGGGCAGCCACCAGGTTCGAGAGCTCAGCCGCCTCAGCCCATTGCTCCATTTTTTTCTCAGAGGCATCGGCAACCAAAAGAAGGTAATCTCGTGCTCGGGTGAAAGCGACGTAAAGCAGGCGCTTCTCTTGTTCCAGGTTTTCCAGGTGGTAATGTTTCCTCAATGCCCAAAGGGGCAGGCTTGGATACCGGGCTCCTGATCCCCTGGGTTGAATCATTCCCACCAGGCCATGCTGCTGGTCCAACATCCACGCCTGCTGCGAGTCCTGACGGTTGAAGGGAGCATTGAGGCCAATCACCGCAACGATCGGAAACTCAAGCCCTTTGCTCTTGTGGATTGTCATGAGTTGCACCGCACCTGAATCGGCTCCTTCAGGGCTATGATTGCCGAATGCCGATTGATCCATACGCTGCAGAAAATCAATGAAGCGGTGCGGGCTTGCCTGGGGTGTTTGATTGTAGCGGCGTGCAATACGAAGCAGTTGGTGAATCCGTTCGAGGGCTTCATGCGTGGCACCAAGGGCCAGGATTTTTTCTCTGTAGCAGGATGCGTCTAGAATCCATTCGAGCCTTTGACTCAAGTGCATGCCTTGGGTTGCCGAGCGCCACGCTTGGAGTTGGGTCACACAACGCAGGATGGCTGCCTGCATGCTTTGCTCTGCTACTGCATGGGCAGAGGGTTGAGCAGGATTGGCGACTTTAGCTTGCTGTGCTTGGCGATTGATAGCATCCCAAAAACTACCCATGGGTTGTTGGACCCTGATCCAGGCAAGGGTGTTGTCATCTAACTGGAAAAAAGGGGAACGCAGGACTGCCACCAGAGGGATATCTTGTCTGGGATTGCTTATCACTTGAAGGATGGCTTCGAGATCCTTGATTTCAGCATGTTGAAGGAGGTTCTGTGCCGGGCCTGCTAGTGGGATGCCTAGGTTATGAAATACCCTAGTAAAGGTTGCTCCACATCGGCTGATGGATCGAGTCAGGATGGCCATATCACGCCACTCAACCTGCCGTTCTTTGCCAGTGATGGGATCACGGATCAAGGTAGCTTTTTGCTTGAATTCGTAAAGGAGCGCTGCTGTAGCCAGGGCTTCGCGTTCGACAGTGCCTGGCTCGGAGTCCGCCGCCTCATTCAATAATCGACAGGTGATGCGCGGGGAGCCAAGGGCCTCATCTTCGATATCCTGACCCGAGCCTCCGTATCCCAAAGCGACCTGATCTTGGTAGGTGCTGGCTGGCATCGTTGGATAAATCAGGTGACTGAAGCAGGCGTTCACAAAATCCAGGATAGCAGGGTGAGAGCGAAAATTATCCTTCAGATAGATAACCTGCTTGCCGGAACCTTCATCCTCCTGCTTCCAGGCTGCTTCGTAACCACTGAAATATCGAGGGCTGGCAAGTCGGAAGGCATAGATACTTTGCTTGAGGTCGCCTACCAGGAAACGATTCCCTTGGGGAGCCTGCCGACTGAGTGCTCGAAGAATGCAATCTTGAGCAGCATTGATGTCCTGGTATTCATCGACGAAGAGGTGTTGATAGCGCTTTTGCAACCCCATGGCCAATTGGGTCGGGGCTTCCGCCTTGCGGTCCCAAAGCAAGTCCAGGGTGAGTTGTTCAAGATCTGCGAAATCAAGCAGTCCTCGTTGCCGCTTGGCATCACGGTAGGACGAAGCAAATTCTAGGGAAAGCTCCAGCAGGATGCGTGCACTGCTGCGATGATAATCCCAGTCCTCCTGCAATGGGTCGGCTTCGGATTCGGGTGCCTGAATAAGGCTTCGCAGAAAGAGGCAATCTTCAAAAAGTTTTTTCAGTGGTGGACGATAACGGGTTTTATTGCCCCTGGGCCAGCTGGATGGACCATCTTCTGCGAGAAGTCTTTCGAGGCAATCATCCAGACCAGTTTGACTGTTTTGAGCGCTCTCCCATCTAGCCAGATGATCGCGACACCTGGCGGCATGCGGGTTGCATTCAACCAGCGATTCCAGTTGCTTGAGCCATTGCAGGGCCCATTGATGGGTCAAGGCTTCCCATTGATCCGTCCACAGGGCTGCCGAAGGGTTCAGGTATTGTTGCAGGTTCTCTTGTAGCCAGCGGTTGGGGTCCACCAGTGCTTGACTGAAGTGATGCAGCTTGAGAATCCAGTCGCCTAGCTGTCTGGGTCTTCCTAGCTCGTAGTCAGTCACATGATCACGCACCATGGCAGAAAAGGCATCCTCCGATGCAAAATGGTGCTCCAACATCCCGTTGAGGGTTTCTTGACAAAGACCAGAAGCTTCGGCCGATTCCATGATCCTGATCCTCGGGTCAAGGCCCAGTAAATGGAAATGCTGCTGGATGAGTTGGAAGCAAAAGCTATGCAGGGTGCCTATGGCTGCGGCATCAACCTGAGCCAGGGTTTCTTGGATTTGTGGATTCTGGGGCTGCTGGTTTAAAGCAGATTCCAATGACAAAGCCAACCGCTCACGCATTTCACTGGCCGCTGCCTCGGTGAAAGTTACCATGAGGATGTCCAGAAGACTCACAGGGGCTTCTGGGTGCAGTATCTGACTCAGACAGCGATCAACCAGGGTTCGAGTCTTGCCAGTTCCAGCCCCCGCAACCACCAGGATATCGCCACTTGCCTGAATGGCCTTTTGCTGAGCAGCGGTAGGTTTCATGCAGTCTCCTTACTGTGATCCTGTAACTCCGGTGGTGACTCGAGGTCTCTCCACGGGTGGGTTTGCAATGGGATCCGACAAATGGAGGCGTAGTCGCAGTAGGTGCAAGGTATTTCTTGCCCATTGCGGTAAGGGCGAACGCCGATATCACCCTGAAGGATTTGGTTGCCGAAGGATTTGAGGAGCGTTTTGCAGCGCTCAAGGTATGCTTTGAATTGCTCCCCAGACATGGCATGCCAGCAGTCCTTGAATGGACTTCCATCCTTTTTTAAACGGTAAACAAACTGATCTCCTTTTGTTTGTCCTTCGCGGCTATCCAGCTCTTTCAAAGCCTCCAAATCAAAGCAGCCATGATGTTGGTGAGCGCGTTTATTTGCCTCATCGGTATGTTGGGGATCTAGGGCCTGGCTGCGGTTTTCACATCCCTCGGAGCCGCCCTTAAGGGAGACAAAAAAAGCTCCTACAGGTCGTATGGATTTTTGGTGCAGAGCCTCTGCCACTTCAGGCTGGCGCATCACATTGAGGTAGACTGGTAGCTGGAGTTGTAGGCCATTCCAACTCAGACGCAGATCAGGTTTCTTGGGGCTGGATTTGTAGTCAATCACCACAGCCAGAGTTTGGTCCCCTTGCATATCGCAAAGATCGAGTCGATCAATAACCCCACGGATCACCATGGAAGCCTGTCCATCGAGTGGCAGTTTCCAGGCTGGCAGGGGAGCATCCTGGCCTCCAAACTTGAGTTCCACCCTGCTGGGCTCAAAGCGGTAGGTTTGCATCCACTCAATGAGGATGCCAATGAGGTGCCCAAGGGTTTGGCTCATGGAGGCTGCGATCAGTTGATTCGAAGCGCTATCCCGAATGAGTCCTTGATGGAACTCAAGCATGGTTTCAGTAGCCAACTGCTCAAGACGCTGCTTGGCTTCCTTGACTGATAGCTCATGCCACAGGCGTTTCTCCTGCCTCAATGAAAGGTGAAAAGATTCGAGCAGTGCGTGTTGAAAGGTCCCCAATCTGCGAGCATCCAATTCGAACGTCACTTGCTCTCGAACCTTCAAGCCTGTTTGCAGGAAGTAGCGGAAAGGACACTGGGCGAAGGCTTCAATGCTCGTGATTGAGGTTTTGAGCTCGGGCTTTGCTTGGCTTCTGCCATGTAGCCATGATGCTAACCAGGGATCGAGTTTTCCTTCAGGATTGGCATGGTGACTGGTCTGATTACGGACCCAATCACTGGTTGCCTCAAGTAGGGATCCCTTTTTGGGGGGATACCTGTCAGGATTGGCTCGACGCCAGCGCCAGAAATCATCCGTGCCAAGAAGCTCTCGCTCATGCATGGCCTGCTCAGCGGTGATGGTTGGATTAAGCTTTTGCAGCTCCAGATTCGGGAACATCCGTTGCAAGTGATGGATGATCACAGAGGGGCGAAGTATGTCGCCTCTTGCATTCATTCTGGCATGACTGATGAGGAGTTTTTTATCAGCCCGAGTGCAGGCGATGTAGGCCAGAAAACGTTCTAAGGCCAGCTCCATGCGAGGGTCTCTTCCAATCTCAACACCTTCTGATCTGAAAAGCTGGCAGTCAGCGGTATCCCAGATCCCCTCCATGCCCGGCCTGGCAGGGAAGATCGATTCATTGACCCCCAATAAAATGACGGTTGAAAGTTCTGATTGCCGCGACCGATCAATCGCTCCAACCATGACCTGATCGATTGATGGAGGGACTACCCCAATACTCAATATGGAAGTCCCTGACTCCAGAATGGTTGCCCACTGTGAAATGGGTAGAGGGCTCTCAGCGAATGCCATTTCCAGGTTTGCCAGGAGTGTTTCCATGGATTCCAAAACTCGCTGGTGAAAATCTGGATGTTGTGGTCCCTTCTCAGTGCCCAGAGCATCCCACGACTCAATCCTTGTTTGTAAGTCGAGGGCGTCCCACAGACATCTGATGGCTTGGACTAGCTGTGGACCATTGCATGGCATCATGTGAGGTAGGCTGCCCGAAGTATAGCAACGAAGGGTGGGCATGAGCTTGAAGGGTTCAATCAAGGCCAGCCTGTCCTCTTCCATTTGTGACTCATCGCCGAATTGACCGCGGAGAGGTGTCCACCAGTCCGCACCCCTCCAACCGTATTCAATGGCCGCAGATTCAAGGGTGTCGATGCGCTCCATGGGTAGGGGGATCAAGCCACTTTTAAGATAGGTGAACCAATCCTCTTGTTGCCATCCATAAGCTAGAAGCCGCAACACGGAGCGGGTCATCGCTACCAGAGGGTGGTGGTGTATGGGCTGACGTTGGTCAATGAAGCATGGTATCCCCAGTCGGCTAAATTGATTTAGCAGAGGTTCCTGATAACCATCGAGCGAACGTAGGAGTACGGCTATTTGGTTGAATCGGAGCCCCTTGTGCTGGACTTCATCCAGGATCCTTCGGGCCGCCCAGGCGATTTCATCTTCAGGGCTAGCGCAATCGACGAGTTCAATGCTGGCCTGGGTGTCCGATGTGGCCCCCTGCGGGAGTCCGAGTTCCAGTTGGTTCCATTGCTTATCCTTGGTGGCTTCTGGCCCTGCTCCGGGAAAAGCTGTTGGGCGCGTCCAGGATGACTCGAGCCAAGAGAGCATGGGTGATGCCTTGAAACGACCGCGCTCTGGGCATCTTGGCAGCACGATATGTTCTGTTTTGATGCCGTCCTGATGACACACTTCGTTCAGGCAAGCTCGGATGGTTTCATGCACAGGCAGCCAAATAGAAAAAAGGTGTCGTTTTGGTTCTGGGAAAGAGTCGGCGCAGAAAGCAAGAGTCGTCTGTTGGCTGAGAAGAACCAGTTGTTTGAGCATGCTGCGTTCTTGCGGGCTCAGCGAAGCAAAGCCATCAAGCCAGAGTCCCTCGAGCATGAAGGTTCGATCACGTGGCTGCCGGCGCAATTGTTCCTTGAGAGCCTCGGTGGCAAGATCGAGCAACTGATCCGCATCCAATAGCCCTTGTTCGCCAAGCCATTGATGGTAATGCTCATGGATGAGGGCGAGGTCATGTAATTTGCCTGCCTGGGTCGGGGTGATATCAGGGCGCTCTGCGAGTTGACGAAGCTGTGAGAGTTGAATGCCCTGATGTTGGCATTGCCGAATGGCTTGACTGACTTCAGCGGCGAGACCTGGTTGCCCCGTGCTCGATCCGAAGAGCTTCAGCTGAGATTCACAGCGATTGAGGATGGAGCGCATGACCATGACCCTTCCTTCCTCCGAAATGCATGCCTGATGTCGAGGCCTGAGAGTTCCAAGGATGAAATCTGCCAGACGAGGGAAGGATAAGATCTGTAGGCGGGTGAAGCCATTGAGTTCTGGGTCTTTCAGTAGGCCAGCCTCCATCTGAAAAGTGGCTTGTCGCGGGGTGATGAGAAGGAGAGGGGGTCCTTCTGGATCTGCCTTGAGCTTTGAGCGGATGGCTTCCAGGCAATGATGTGTTTTCCCACTGCCGGCTGGACCAAGCAGTAGATTAATATGCGAAAAAGTAGCGCCTTGAACCTGGGGTTGAGTCATGGATTGGTTTTGCGCAGATCGTAGGCTACCATCTGCTCAGGACTCCGTGCTACCAATCGGCCATCGGCCAGGGCAGGGAAGGCACGGACTCCCGACGGTAAGATCTGTTTTCTTCCTAATACCTTCCAGCTCTCAGATTGGGCTTCAGCCAAAACAAGTTCGCCGCTTTCCAGCAGCACAAGGAGGTATCCATCGGCAAGGATGAGTGAGCCCGCACCGAGGTCCGCTACCTGCCACTTAATGGTTCCGGTGTTGGCTTGGATGCAACGCAATTCGGGGCCATGCTCTTGTCTGCCATGGAAACCGAAAAGGAAACCATCCTGGTAAACACAATGAGCGTAATGATTTGACATTTGGTTATCCCCTGACCATTGCGGCTCCCACTTTGCTCCATGCTCTTTCAATAGCACAGCCCCAGTTCCATAACTGGCCGAAACGAAAAGTCCCTCCGGAATGACAAGCGGTGAGGCCGCGTTGACAGCGGCGTTCATGCTGGAGCGCCACCGGATGGACTGGGTTATCATGCCTAGGTTGGGATCCAAACGGTGTAGATGATCTCGCATCCACACCCAAAGCCAGGGGTGATCCACCCCGGCTTGGATGACAGGGGAAGCATAATCAGCATCCTCTGAGAGGGTTGACCAGAGGACGGCCCCGTCTTCTTTATTCAGTGCCACAACCCCTGCGTTAGGTTTTGCCCCCAGTATGAAAATGACTGATTGATCCAAAATAATGGGTGAAGGTGCTTTCCCAAAAAATCCTTGATCCATTTCCCATTTATCCTCTGCCGGTAAGGTCCAGAGTTCCTCCCCCTGCTGGAGGCCGACTGCCCGTATGGTGCCTGTGGCACTCATCAGGTAAATGCGCTCCTGGTCAGCTGCCGGGGTTGCCCTGGGACCATCATCAAACCCAAAGCGATCGCGATATCGAGTTGGGTAGCTCGTCCTCCAAAGGCGCTCTCCTGAGGCCAGTGAGAAGCAATCAAGGTGGTCTTGGTTTTCAATTCGATGAAACAAAAAAACTTTTGAATCGAGGATGACGGGGCCGCTGAATCCACTGCCAACCTGCTTAGACCAGCTCTTTTTGGGGGCATGAAGTTGCCAGTTGGTAGTCAGCTGCTGCTCGTTATTCGAGCCGTTTCGATATGGCCCCATGAATTGAGGCCAATCCTTGGCTGCCTCAAGCATGCCAGGACTGATGCAAACAAGTGCAAGGCAACCGATCCTATTGAAAATGGACAGCATGCAGTCATCATGCTTTAACAGGCACCGGGCGGGCAAGCGCAGAGCCAAGAACCCAGGTGATATACACTCAATGATTTTGAGGAGAGTGTGCATGATGGAACCTACTTTCCTGCAATCAGGCCCACTCAAGCCAGCCGATGATCCCGGCTAATCTCCAGCCAGAGGCTTTCTGATGACTGGGAATCGGCTTGAAGCAGGCCTCTTGTTGGGATAATTAATTTCTTATTGTCCAACCCATCATTCAATCCAACCCCCTTGCGCATCGATGCTGTGCTCTTCGATGTCGGAGGCACGCTGATCCTACCCCGGGAGTCAGTTGGCAAAACCTACGCGCAGATTGCCAGGCAAGAGGGCTTCGGAACCCTTGATGAGCAACGCATTGACCAACAGTTTCAAGCAGCCTGGCAAAGCAAGGGCGATTTTCATTACCGCCAAGAAGATTGGCTGAGGGTGGTCACCCAAGCTTTTGAGGGTGAATTGGAGGCAAAAGCCATTCGTGAACTGTTTCCGTCTCTTTATCGCCGATTTGAGCATGCGAGCGCTTGGAAAATACATCAAGACACCTTGCCCACACTGGACATGCTTGCCGACCGCGGGTTCCGCCTTGGGATCATTTCAAACTGGGATCAGAGGCTCAAACCCCTCCTGTCGGCGTTGAGGCTGGATGTTTTTTTTGAATGGGTAGGGGTCTCATGTGAAGTTGGCTTTGAAAAACCCTCACCGGTCATTTTCGAGCACGCTATCGCAAAACTTGGTATCCCTCCCGAGAGGATTCTTTTTGTAGGGGATCAACCTTCAGAAGATTTTGAGGGTGCCCGGCAGGTGGGGATGCGATCCCTGCTGATCGATCGAGATAAGCCTTCCGATCTTCATTCGCTCTCGGATTTGAGAGAACTTGAGAACCGTATCGCTGAGGCTTGGCTGTGATTTGTTTCTGCCTCTTTTTGAGCTAGAGGCCTTTCTTCTCAATCAAACGGCACGCTCAATACCTCTGTGTTATGTTAACTATTAGTTAAGCTTATTAATATGCGGAGTATTTGACTTTTACAAGGCGGTCTTATATCTAATCTTCGGGACATGGGGCTCTTCACAATAGTAAATCGTGTTCTGTCCCTCACCAATCTGGTTGAAAGATATGAATATTTATCACGCTATCTTCCGATCATCCTTAGGAAAGAAGTTCATCATGGGATTGTCGGGTCTTGCTCTAGTTGGATTTGTGGTTGGTCACATGGTTGGCAATCTGCAGATTTTTCTCGGGCAGGAAAAAATCAACGCTTACGGCGCTTTTTTGAAATCAATGCCGAAGTTGCTTTGGGCTGCTAGGATTGGCTTGCTGGCTTGTGTCGGCCTGCATATCTGGTCTGCGATTGCCTTAGTGCGTGAAAATCGCCGCGCCAGGCCTGTCGCCTACCAAGTCACACGTTCGACTGCTTCGTTCGCGTCAAGAACCATGATTTGGAGTGGTTTGATCGTTTTGAGTTTCATTGTTTACCACCTATTCGATTTTACGATCACTCCCGAATTCAAAGGTGTGGATGAGAGTGGGCGACATGACATTTATAAAATGGTGATTCTCAGCTTCAGTCACCCTCTTAGCGCTGGGTTTTACATCTTGGCTAATACACTACTTGCTATTCACCTCAGTCACGGCTTCCAAAGCCTTTTTCAATCACTGGGCCTGAGCACGGGACGATTCCGTCATTGGTTTCAGTCGCTTGCGCTTGTTCTGGGTTGGTTGATATTCGTTGGCAACGTTTCCATACCCACGGCTGTCCTGTTGGGTTTCGGAAAGGAGGTTCTCTGAATTATGTTACCAGACTCAAAGATTCCTTCTGGTCCTCTGGCCAGTAAATGGGAGCGACACAAGTTTGATCTCAAGCTCGTTAACCCTGCCAACAAACGCAAATTCGAAGTCATCGTCGTGGGCTCAGGTCTCGCTGGGGCCTCTGCTTCAGCCACCCTTGCCGAGTTGGGGTATCAGGTCAAATGCTTCTGCTATCAGGATAGCCCACGGCGAGCCCACAGCATCGCTGCTCAGGGCGGTATTAACGCTGCCAAGAACTACCAAAATGACGGTGACAGTGTTCACCGGCTGTTTTACGACACCATCAAGGGAGGGGATTTTCGTGCTCGAGAGGCCAATGTTCATCGCCTTGCCGAAATCAGCCGCAACATCATTGATCAATGCGCAGCTCAAGGCGTTCCATTCGCCCGTGAATACAGTGGCTATCTTGCCAACCGTTCATTTGGTGGGGCCCAGGTTTCGCGCACATTCTATGCTCGAGGGCAGACAGGGCAGCAATTGTTGCTAGGCGCCTACCAAGCGCTCAGCCGGCAAATTGGCCTTGGGAAAGTTCAAATGTTCCCTCGCACAGAGTTCCAGGAGCTGGTGCTCGTCGATGGCCACGCCAAAGGGATCATTGTGCGTGATCTCAACACCGGCGCATTGAGCCGACATGCCGCCGACGCAGTGGTTCTGGCTACCGGTGGGTATTGTCCGGTATTTTATCTCTCCACCAATGCAGTGGGTTGCAACGTGACGGCTGCATACCGGGCTCACAAGCAAGGGGCTCATTTCGCAAATCCCTGTTACACTCAAATCCATCCGACATGCATCCCAGTCAGTGGCGACCATCAGTCCAAATTGACCCTGATGTCCGAATCACTGCGTAATGACGGGCGTGTATGGGTTCCCCTGAAGTCTGGCGATCAGCGCAAACCTTGGGACATTCCTGAAGGTGAGCGAGATTACTTCCTGGAGCGCAAATACCCAAGTTTCGGCAATCTCGCTCCGCGCGACATTGCTTCGAGGGCAGCCAAGGAGGCCTGTGATGCCGGATTAGGCGTGGGGCCTACCGGTTACGGTGTCTACCTAGATTTTGCGGACTCCATCAAGCGGATGGGTGAACCTTCGGTGCGTGAAAAATACGGCAATCTATTCGATATGTATGAGCGTATCACCGGTGAGAACGCCTACCGTCAGCCCATGCGTATCTATCCGGCCCCGCACTACACCATGGGTGGTCTCTGGGTCGACTACAACCTGATGAGCAACGTGCCGGGGTTGTTTGTTCTGGGGGAGGCTAATTTTTCGGATCATGGGGCTAACCGCCTGGGTGCCAGTGCCCTCATGCAAGGGTTGGCAGATGGGTATTTCGTTATCCCTTACACCATCGGTCACTATTTTGCTTCCCATACTCAGCACAAGCCTTCCACCACCCACGATGCCTTTGGTCACAGCGAAACTCAGGCCAAGGCTAGAATCGATCGTCTCTTGTCCATCAAAGGAAACCGATCCATTCGTTCCATGCACTGGGAGCTTGGTCGCCTGGTATGGGAAAAATGTGGCATGGCTCGTGATCGTGCCGGGCTCGAAGAAGCGATTGCGACCATCCCCAAACTCAGGGAAGAATTTTGGCACAATGTCAGTGTCCCAGGAGAGGCTAAGGGGGTCAATGTGGCACTCGAGCAGGCCTCTCGGGTGGCTGACTTCATGGAATTCGCCGAATTGTTATGCCGAGATGCCTTGCATCGAGAGGAGTCATGTGGCGGTCATTTTCGAACCGAATACCAGACCGAGGATGGTGAAGCTTTACGCAACGATGAGGATTTCGCTTATGTCGCCGCCTGGGAGCACCAAGGAGAAGACAAGGCACCAGCCCTTCACAAAGAGGCCCTGGATTACCAGGAAGTCAAAATGACGCAACGTAGCTACAAATAATGAATCTGACCCTGAAAGTATGGCGGCAGAAAAATGCCGATGAGCCTGGCCAATTCGTGAGTTATCAAGCCAAGGGCATCAGTCAGGACATGTCCTTCCTTGAAATGTTGGACGTGGTCAATGAGTCCCTGATGACAGAGGGGCAAGAGCCGATTGCCTTTGATTCAGACTGTCGAGAGGGAATTTGCGGTACGTGTTCGGTGGTGATTAACGGAGCCCCGCACGGTGAGCAAAAGGCAACCACGGCGTGTCAATTACACATGAGGCACTTTAACGATGGTGAAACCATAACGATCGAGCCTTGGCGGGCCAAGCCATTCCCAGTCATCAGAGACCTCAGGGTGGATCGTTCTGCCTTTGATCGGATCATTCAGTCCGGTGGTTTTATTTCGGCTAGCACCGGAGGTGCGCCCGATGCCAATGCTATCCCAATACCCAAACCTGATGCGGATACCGCTATGGATGCGGCTCAGTGCATTGGATGCGGGGCGTGTGTGGCTGCATGCAAGAACGCCTCGGCCATGTTGTTTGTCTCAGCCAAAGTGTCACACTTAGGCGTCTTGCCCCAAGGCAAGGTTGAAAAAGATCGAAGGGTGTTGGCTATGGTTAATCAAATGGACAAGGAAGGATTTGGAAATTGTACGGTTACCGGTTCCTGCGAGGCCGCTTGTCCTAAAGAAATCAGCTTGGATTTCATCTCAAGGATGAATCGTGATTACGCTGCTGCAGTCGTGAAATCTGCATGGAATCAAAGCTAACTTAAGACGGCTGCGCGAGGTGCTGAGGGAGGCCCATATAAACTCCGATCCCCCACCGAAGCCAAGACAACCTCTGCATCAAGAACCTTCATAGAGGGCGTGGAAACGCCTCCTAAGTAGAGGTTCTTGATGGGTGATCGCTTCCCTGAGTCTCTCAGGCGCTATAGCGCCATGCTGAAAACGCCGCTTCTCGAAAACCGGCATGTCTATGCCGGTGATTGCCTTCACTCCTCTGGACACGATGGAACCCTTGAGGTCATACAGCCTTCCGTGCTGATAATCAGTGAGGTCGATGTAGGGTATCCCCTCTGACACGGCAATCACTTCTGGGCGTGTGAAAGGGCTGAATCCTTCAAACCCCAAACTTTGTGCCGGTGCGTAGGTTCGGGTATAGGAACGGCTCAGTCCGCCGCTGTAGGTCAGTGAGTGCTTGATTTTGCCGACGCCCCATCCTTCGTGATAAAGCATTTGGTTATGCAGGACACTGCGGATGGTTAGCTCGGGGTTATCCTCGATGGGGTAATCCTTGAGGTTTTCATCCCCACCGTCACCATCAATAAGAAACTTCCAGTCAGGATACTGCTTTCTGATAGAGCGATGCAGTAGCATGCCCATGGCTGCGCACTCCACATCAAGCGGTTTATAGTCTTCGATGGTTCGCAGGATTTCCTCCACCTGAAGCTCATCCAAGGATGCCTGGATTTCTTCCAAAAACAGCGTATGGCCTGTCTTCGAGAGAAATGAGCGCGCTTGCTGTGCATCGGCTCCCCCTCCCAAGTTCAAGGTGAATGCCTTGAGACGTGTCAAAGGGGTGCCCATCTTTTGCATGACATGATGGGTGGTCAGGAAGACCGCACCACTGTCAATACCCCCTGAAAAACAGACTCCGATTGGCTCAGCTGGAGGCAAACTGGCAATCCATTTCTGGATTGCCTCGGCTAAGGCGCCAATGTAGTGCTGGCCGATGATGTCAAGATTTCCCGGTTGCGTGTTTTTCTGAGGATCAAAATAGCGGGTGTAGACGGGGTCGGGGTCAGGGCATCCAACAAGCTGAATTTCAACCACATAGTGGGCGGGTACCATTCTGGTATAGCTCGGATGAAATTGGTCATCCAGTCCTTCGGCCTTGAGCCAGTCAGCAATCTTATCCATGCGATCGGCAACGATCAGCGCTGGTCCTTCGGCGCGTTTAGCCAGAAAATACCTCATGGGACGGTCCATGGATCGAGCCATGCGCACGGTTTTCTCTTCTTTAGCTAGCAAGGCGAAGGAACCATCAATCTGCCTCACCGCATCAGGCTTTCCTGAGAGAACACGCTCAGTAGCCTCCTGCAGGTTCATGTTGTGTAGGCGATGTGACTGGGGGTCGATGAGGTTGACCACTCGCTCAACATATTCGTGTTTCATGTCACCATCAAATGTAGCGCGGCTGCGGTTGGCAAGTGAAATTGGTCTAC
This sequence comes from Verrucomicrobiota bacterium, assembly GCA_023257935.1. Classification (GTDB taxonomy): domain Bacteria; phylum Verrucomicrobiota; class Verrucomicrobiia; order Limisphaerales; family AAA164-E04; genus UBA7971. The sequence continues at coordinate 56,701 of JALRAZ010000454.1, read as the reverse complement.
ATCATTTGCTGGTCACCTGAGAAGGGTTCCATCATGCTGGGTTCTATCAATGAATCTGTCCTTTGATGAAGTGTTGCTTCGGCTGCATCCCGATGACCATGTTGCCGTACTCAAGAAAACACTCAAATCGGGTGTTGTGATCGAGCAGGGCTCTCAAATCTGGAGACTGTCTAGAACGATTCCCGCAGGGCACAAGCTGGCATTGAAACCTATCGATTCAGGGCAGCCTCTGGTAAAATACGGCCAGATCATAGGCTTTGCCCTTAAGGACATACAGCCAGGCGATCATGTCCACACTCATAATCTTGGGATGGGACCTCTTGGAATGGACTACCGTTTTGGCGAAAACCATCGTCCGGTTGATTTATTTCCACCTGAGCAGCAGCTCACTTTTCAGGGCTATGATCGAGGGGCAGGGCGCCGCTCTGGAACGCGCAACTACCTTGCTATCATATCCAGTGTCAACTGCTCGGCCTCGGTTTCCCGCTACATTGCAGCACCCTTCAACAAAGAGGCTCTGATGAGTCGCTTCCCCAATGTCGATGGTGTTGTGGCTTTGACACACAAATCTGGTTGTAGTCTCATGCCAGATGAGCCATTAGAGGTCCTGCAACGAGTCCTGGCTGGGATGGCTGTTCATCCCAACATATCTGGCTATTTACTGGTTGGCTTGGGTTGTGAGGTCAACCAGATTCCCCAATTGATTCAGCGTCATGGCCTCAAGGACTTGCTTCATAGCGGTCAAGACCCCTTCCACATGAACATTCAGTCCCTTGGTGGAATTGCCAAGACAGTAGACGCAGGGATCAAAGCTGTTGAGGCGATGCTTCCAAAGCTCAATGAGCTGAGGCGCACCCCACGCCCGTTGAGTGAGCTGGCTCTTGCCATGAATTGCGGCGGATCTGATGGCAACAGCGGTATCACCGCAAACCCAGCCCTAGGAGTTGCCTCGGATTTGCTCGTTCGCCATGGAGGCACTTCAGTGCTTGCTGAAACCAGTGAAATCTACGGTGCCGAACACCTCCTCACACAGCGTGCTTGTTCGCGAGAAGTAGGGGAGCAGCTGGTAGATCTGATTCGATGGTGGGAACAATACACAGCTAGCTTTGGTGCTACCATCGACAATAACCCCTCCTACGGTAACAAAGAGGGCGGATTAACGACTATTTATGAAAAGAGCCTTGGGGCTATCGCCAAGGCAGGCCAGTCTCCTCTGCAGGCTGTTTATCGCTATGCCGAGCGAATCAAAGAAAAAGGCCTCTGTTTTATGGATACTCCTGGTAACGACCCTGTCAGTATGACGGGTTTGGTCGCGGGGGGATGCAATTTGGGGGTTTTCACGACCGGTCGTGGGAGTGTCTTTGGCTGCAAGCCCGTGCCTTGTATCAAGGTAGCGACCCATACGCCCCTCTATCAGTGGATGGAGGATGACATGGATGTGAACGCAGGCAGTATCCTTGAAGGTCATGAGTCGGTTGCGCAAGTGGGGCATCGACTCTTTGATCAGATGATTCGGGTAGCCAGTGGAGAAGCGACCAAAAGCGAGGCCCAGGGGATGGGGGATGAGGAGTTCGCTCCCTGGATGCTTGGTCCCACCCTTTAGTAATCTTCTCTTTCAGACTGATCCCGTTCCAACCTGGAATCTCAAGAAATCATTTGAACTGATTCTAGGCCGTCCAACGAAAAAGGTGCTGCCCCCTAAAGGGAGCAACACCTTTGTAAAGTTCGAGATCTCCGGAATTTACTGAAGTCCTTTGAGCGTTTCCTTAATCGCATCAAAGTTGGGTAGATCCTTGGGTGTTGGGGTTTGCTCGGCGTATTGAACAACCCCTTGCTTGTCGACAACAAATGCAGCTCTCGCGCTTGTCGAGCCAAAACCGAGCAGATCGTCGAGCAGGACTCCGTAGTCGGCAGCGGTTTTTTTGTTCAAGTCGCTTGCAAGGGTGATGCCAATATTTTCCTTTTGAGCCCATGCTTCCTGTGCAAAAGGGCTGTCCACACTGATACCGATCACATCGGCATTCAAATCGCTGTATTGGCTCAGCCCAGCAGTCACATCACATAGTTCGCTTGTGCAAACTCCGGTGAATGCCAGTGGGAAGAAAAGCAGAACAGTGTTCTTCTGGCCTTTGTTGTTGCTGAGTGAAATGTCCACCACGCCATCAGCGTTCTTGGATTTGAGCGTGAAGTCAGGGGCTTGGGTGCCTACGGAAATTGCCATGATTTTGATTTAGATAGAATTACGTTTTACGCTGAAGCTATATCGTTGGAGACGGATCTTGTCAAACGCGGTGGTGGCATTTGTTCTAATCGCCCCTACAATCCGGCAGGACTTGGGAGGGTGATGGATCCATTTCTATGAGACTCGACCCGAATTGATGACGTTTTTACTTTTTTTTTGGCATCGGGTTGCTTTTCTTCTTCCTGCATATGATACCAAGGTATTCACGTCCCGCCATGCGGGACATCTGGACGGAGCAGCGGAAGCTCGAAATTTGGCTCGAGATTGAATTGCTGGCTACTGAGGCTCTCGTTGAGCAGGGTCTGGTGCCCAAGCAAGACTTTCGTAAGATGAAAAAAGGGGCCTCCTTTTCCATTGAGCGCTGTCGTGAGCTGGAGCGCACCCTCAATCACGATGTGATTGCCTTCACCACCAACGTGGCTGAAAATATCAATGACCGCGCATCTAGATGGTTGCATTACGGGCTGACCAGCAGTGATCTGATTGATACGGCCTTTGGGGTTCAAATGGCGGCGTCGGTCGACATCCTGCTCGAGGATGTGGCTCATCTGCGCGAAGTCATTGCCAAAAGGGCTAAGGAGCATCAATTCACCCCCATGATTGGCCGAAGCCATGGCATTCATGCCGAGCCCACAACCTTTGGCTTGAAGATGGCCCTCATGTTCGATGAGTTTGGTCGTGCTGAGCGTCGTCTGAAGGAAGTTCGCAAGCACGTGGCTATTGGAAAACTCTCGGGAGCCGTTGGTACCAATGCTCACCTATCGCCTAAAATTGAAGCGACAGTATGCCGGCGCTTAGGGCTTAAACCCGCCCCCATTGCCACCCAAGTTGTCCAGCGCGATATCCATGCTGAATTCATGACTGTCATGGCGCTGGTTGGAGCCAGTATTGAGCGTTGGGCTACCGAATTTCGGCACTTGCAGCGCACGGAAGTGCTCGAAGCAGAAGAGTATTTTTCCAAAGGACAGAAAGGCTCCAGTGCCATGCCCCACAAGCGCAATCCAATCACCGGCGAGCGTCTCACAGGTCTTGCACGTGTTTTGCGGGGTAATGCCCTGGCCGCTTTGGAAAATGTCGCCCTCTGGCACGAGCGAGACATCAGCCATAGCTCAGTGGAAAGAGTGATTTTCCCTGATTCGTGTACGCTGTTGGATTACATGCTTGTCAAACTCGCCGACCTCACTCAAGGACTTATTGTTTACCCGGCCAACATGGAACGTAACATGGAACTCTCACTGGGAATGTGGCATTCTCAGACGGTTCTCCTAGCCCTGATCCAGAAGGGGCTGACACGGGAAGACGCCTACGCTCTGGTGCAGCGAAATGCCATGGAGACCTGGAAGAGCAAGCATTCAGGTGACACGCAAGCTGCCTTTAAAAAGCAGTTGTTGGCTGATCCTGAGGTGTCTCGACATTTTGCCAAGGGGGAACTTGAGAAGCTCTGCTCTATGGAGTTTCATTACCGACAGATCAAATCACGTTTCAAAAAGCTAGGGATTCGCTAGAAGCTTGGTTGTTGCTGTGCCACGTTGACCATGAACCTTGAAGGTAAACACATTCTGGTGGTCGGTGGGACCAGTGGCTTGGGTGCCTCGGCGGCCAGAGCTTTTCTTGACCAAGGTGCCAAGGTTGTGGTTTCGGGAAGAAACCAGCGCAAGCTGGAAGATGCTAGCAACTGGCTAGGCCAGCAGGGTATTGCAGTCTGCGCCGATGCTTCCTGTGCCAAGGCGATGGAGAGACTCCTGGCCAAAGCCTGCGAGTTTTTGGGGCGTTTAGATGCTCTCTATCATGTCGCTGGTGGCAGTGGTCGTCGCTTTGGCGACGGTCCCCTGCATACTATCCCTGATGAAGGATGGCAGCAAACGCTTCGACTCAATCTTGATTCGGTTTTCTATTCCAATCGTGCAGCAATCAACTGTTTTCTTGATCAGGGTCAAGGTGGAGCGATTCTCAATTGTGGATCGGTTCTAGGGCACGCTCCATCATCGCGTTTCTTCACGACCCATGCCTACGCAGCCTCCAAGGCCGCCTTGGAGGGGCTGACACGCTCCATGGCTTCGTTCTACGCTTCTCAATCAATCCGTGTGAACCTGCTTTGTCCGGCACTTGTTGCGACACCCATGTCTGCCAGGGCTCAAGAGGACCCCGCGATCCTCTCCTACATTGCCTCCAAACAACCATTGGATGGAGGTCGGATTGGCCTGCCGGAAGACTTAGACGCTGCCGCTACGTTTCTGCTTTCCGATGCAGCGCGGTTTGTGACCGGGCAGGTATTGGATGTCGACGGAGGCTGGTCTGTGTCAGAAGGCAATCCCTGATCCGGTATGGTATCAGGGCAGTTTATCTTTCTGACGCAAGGAAGAAAACACCTGGCCCTTTGGTTGAGTAGGCAGGGATGTTTTCCAGGTTTTCAGGACTTGGGTCATGCTGGCTCCAAGCTCTGGAAGTCTGTTAAAGAGATCTTCTGTTTCCAACGGGTCCCTTGCCAGATCAAATAAGGCAAAATGTGTAAAATCCTGGTTGGCAACCAGTTTGTAATGCTCTCGAACCATCGCCCAGGAGACCCAGTGGTCAGGGCGATTCTGGGTTGGTGGCCATGGAGAGGGGAATTTCCAGAAAAGGGACTTAGCCCGATTGGGTTGTGTCCCACCTTTCCAGATCTCGAGCATGTTGATGCCATCTAGTTTGAGCTCATCCCTAGAGGGAACCTCGGCTAACTCCAACAATGTGGGCATCAGGTCAACGGCTGAAATGATGGAATCCCTGTCCACTCCTCCAGCTTGAACAACCCCTGGCCATCGCACGATAAATGGGACCCCAACACCTCCCTCAAAGAGAGATGATTTGTAGCCCCGGCGGCCACCGGTCAGGCCCTTGGAGGCGGCGATTCCCCAGCCTGCTCCCGTGGCTGTATCATACTGCAAATTCAGTGGTGTGGGTTTTACTGCCCTGGCTGGTCCATTGTCTGAGGAGAAAATCACCAAGGTTTCCTGAGCTAAGCTCAGTTGATCAAGTGTGTCCAATATATGTCCGATCCGCTCATCGGCATGTGAGAGCACCGAGGCATAAATTTGATCTTCACGCCGCTCAAGGTGCCTGAATCGCCACTCGTAGCGAGGTAAGGTATGGAAGGGCGTATGGGGCTCATGCAGCCATACCTGCACAAAAAAAGGTTTTTGTTCTCTGGCGCTCCTAGCGATAAAATCGCCTGCTCGCGCCGCATCCTCATGGAATGGCATTTGCTCTCCCGCACAATTGTAGGCGCCAAACTCATCAAATCCGTAATCGCCTGGGAGGGGAGAGTCAGGAATCATGTCGTTGGACAGATGCCACTTCCCAAAATGAGCCGTTGCGTAGCCAGCTTCCTTCAGGAGTCGGGGTAGAGTGGGGGTGCTTGGATCCAACCAATCGGGCATGTTGCGTCGCTGATTCTGTTCGACCCATGCGAAATGACCATCGATGTTGTGAATCGCAGGGAAATTCCCAGTCAGAAAAGCGGTCCGACTTGGGGAGCAAACCCCGCTTGCAACGGTAAAACGATGGAAGTCGGTGCCTTCCCTTGCCAGCCTGTCTAGGTTGGGCGTTTGAACATAGGGGTGTCCATGGCAACTCAAATCCTGCCATCCCCAATCATCAGCCAGGATGAAGACGATGCTGGGTGATTTTTCGCCAAGGCATGGAATGACTGCTAGCAAGCAGGCCAGCAGATACCCGCCAAAAGCATGGAACCCAGACAACAAATGCCTCGAACCCAATGCAGACTCAATACGGATGTCGTTCACTTTTCTGGTGAGGCAGTGCTGGATCTCTCGATCAGTTCAGCAGGTAGAATCAATGAGGAAGGTGCGTGGCCTTGGATGAGGGATTCCATGATATCCATAGCCGCTTCTCCTTGGCGCATCTTGGGTTGACGCACCGTGGTAAGCGGAACACGGAAATGCTCACTGGTCAGGATGTTCCCAAAGCCCACAATCGACATCTGATTGGGGATGCCCCAACCATGATCCAAGAGATGGCCTGCTGCACCGATGGCGACCAAGTCATTGACAGCTTGAATGGCAGTAGCGTCCCCTTGTTCGGCCATAAACTGAGCCGCAGCCTGACGTCCCTCTTCAATGGTGCCACCGGCTTGATAAACGCGCTGATCATCCCACGGAATCTGGGCTTCCCTCAACGCCAGTCTGTAGCCTTCTAGACGATCTTTGGCCCAGGGAGCTGCCAGCGGTCCTGAAAAAAAGGCAATCCTTCGATGACCGAGTTCGATCAGGTGGCGGGTGGCCATCATGGAAGCGGTCCGACTATCGGTCTCAACATTGGCAAAATCTTCACAAAAAGGCGCTCGGTGGCCAAGGATGACGCAGGGTGCTTTGTGCTTCTTGATTTCCTGGTAAATAGGGGCATTCGGTTCCAGGCGATAAACCGGAGAAATAAAGAGCCCATCCACCCGGCGAGCTAGGAAGCGGCGAATCGAGTTGGCCTCTCGTTCAGGATCGTTGAGCGAGTGGGCAAAAAGAATGTCATAGCCAGCCTGATGAGCCCGTTGCTCTATGGCCATCATGACTCTGGCATAAATAGGATTGGTAGCGGCCGAAATGACAAGGCCCAGAAGCCGGGTGCTTCGGCTTCGTAGTCCGCGAGCAGTCGCATCGGGAACATAGCCCATTTCCTCGGCAAGACGTCTGATGCGAGCTTTGGTGGCCCCTGAAATATCAGGAGCATCCCGCATGACCTTGGAGACGGTCATGATGGATACATTACCTGCTTTGGCGATGTCCTTGAGTCGAATCATGAAACCTTGTTCAGATTGGGATCAGCAATGAGCTGATTTATTTGGCACAGTAGGCCATTCTTGCGAATCAGACAATCCATGAATGAAGGGCATGGATCCAGGACCTTGCTCAAGGCGGTGGGGCACCTGTTTTCCTTGACTGACGGCTCAGCCAATCCATGGCGGCGGCAACAATTATTTCATGGCCTCCATCAAAAAGGGTCAGTCTGACTTGGCCGGACTGTTGACGCCACAAGGGTGACTTTTCCCCATAGAGCGGATCATTTTCTAGGGGTTTTTTCATGGATTCTGGAATCTGGGGGACGGCTTCCAAGTGACGGATGATTCCCTCGCTGAGCTGATCCTCTGGTTTTGCTAGGACGTTGTAAGCTCTGATCGCATGACCGATGGGAACACTTCCGGTATGACCATCCAGAATGCCCGCGTTGATATCAACCGCTACAGACTTGGCTTGATGCAGGTGATGAATGGGGGAGCGCGTCCGATATTGTTGGTATGTCTCGGTTTTGCTGTAAGGGGTGCCCCCGCAGCTTGCCTCGATCATGCGGGTGTAACGTAGCCCTCGTTCCTTGGTTTCAGCATGCCACAGGCAGAGGTCGGTGATGGGAACCCAGCTTGAAACCCCTGCCCAGATTTCAGGGGCTCTTCCAGCCATCATTAATGCGGCCATACCACCCCCTGAAGCACCGACAAGATAGATGCGATTTGCATCAACTTGAGCATGATCCTGACACCAGTCGACAGCATCCAGGATGTCACGGATCACCAGATCGGAGCAAGTGGCCTCTGGCGTCTGATTCATGCCACGAAAGTCTGGATGAATAAAATGCCACTGACGGGTCACAGCTTCAGTTAAATAGGCATACCCGGCTTCCTGCTCAAAGCCACCTGACCAGCTGTGCAGGGCAACCAATAGCGGGCGCGGCTTGTTGCTTTCTTCGGCACGCCAGATTGCCTTTTGCCTAATTGTGTCGACGCTGGATGATATGCCCACCACTTGAACACCATCGGTCTGATTCCAAGGCGAAGGTGGGATCTCCCGGAGTGCTTTGCGCTCCTCGGCAGAGGTATTGAACCCTATCAACAAGAGAAAAAGGCAAAGGGGTTGTCTAAGGGTTCGCAAGTGGATCAGCATGGTAAATATCTAAACCGGTCTGCATGCAAAGCACCATAGCAAAGGAACGTGCCCCTTTCGATTTGCCATGCAGGCGTCCACTCAGGCTTGACCGAGCCCGCCATGGTTCGTTCTTGATGAATGGCCACATCGTGCCTTAATAACCGCATCATGAGTTCATCCCAGAGCAAGCGACCTGCCGCCGACAGGGAGGCTGAAGGAACCCCCTTTGATCTCAAAGGTTACCTGGGCCAAACCACCAGATTGGTGGATAAAGCCCTTTCTCACTATTTGCCCGCATCTCGAATCAAGCCAGCAACGATTCATGAGGCCATGAGGTACTCGCTCTTTGCTGGAGGCAAGCGCATGCGTCCAGCACTCTGTCTGGCAGCTGCCGCTTCATGTGGTGGCTCGCAGGAGGCGGCGCTGGCTCCTGCTTGTGCGCTAGAGTGCGTTCATACCTATTCGCTGATACATGATGATCTCCCAGCAATGGATAATGATGATCTCCGGCGCGGTAGGCCGACCAGCCACAAGGTATACGGGGAAGCCATGGCGATCCTGGCCGGGGATGCGCTTTTGACCATTGCTTTTGAAATCCTCACCGATACACGACCTACCCAACGTTATGGGCATGCTGCAATGGTTCGGGAACTCGCGCGTGCTTCGGGTTCAAGGGGCATGATTGCGGGCCAGGTTGCGGATATGGAAGCCGAGGGCAACCAGGGGGTCTCACTCAAGCAGCTCCAGTTCATTCACGCTTCCAAGACAGCAGCATTACTCACTGCCTCATTGCGTCTTGGTGGCATGGCAGCTAACGCCACACCGCGTCAACTCGAAGCCCTGACCACCTTCGGCTATCACGTGGGTCTGGCCTTCCAAGTGGTTGACGATATCTTGGATGTGACCCAATCTAGTGATCAGTTGGGCAAGACAGCGGGCAAGGACCAAGCAGCGGACAAGGCAACTTACCCAGCTCTTATGGGATTGGATCGATCCAAGCGCAAGGCCAGCTATCTGACTCAAAAGGCTTTTGCTGCGTTAGGCCCACTGGGTAAAAAGGCAACGGCATTACACGCTTTAGCTGACTATTTGCTCCATCGGCTTAACTGAGTTGCTAGGTGTCGGCGCATTGTTGGATTTCTCAACTTCAATAGGGGATCCACTTCGGCTGGAATGCTTTTCAGAACTGGGCCTCCTGAGATTCTGTCCTGCTTGCCATTTGATTTTAAGGAGATATGAAGCATATTGATGGGTTAAGGTGAAGCTAACTGTCATCGCTCAACGCGATGATGTTCTGTTTTCACCCACCATGCTTGCATGCTCAACTCCAAATCAAATGAGACAAAAAAGGCCCCGGGAATTCCCTTGTCGGAAAGTCCTAGCTCGCCGCGCAGCCTAATTAAGTGCCTGAACCATTCAGGGTGGCTTTTTTGTATGGTCGGGTTGATTGGTTTCACTAGCTGCACCACGACCCCTACTGAAGTGGCCGAGGCAAAACCTGAGGAAGCACCCATACGCTCCGCAGAGTCGACTAAGCAGCAGACCGACGACGTTGCTCGCGATTATCAGGCATTCGAGGATTCGAAAATTCAGTATAATTTGCGCTATGACGATGAGTTCAGGCAGATCTTCAGTTTGGCTAACCGCAACATGTGGGAACAAGCTGAAGCTCTGGCAACCGAAGTCTACAATCGAGAAAGCGCCGCATCTGGGCCTCTTGATCCCTCGGTGGAAAGAATCTACCGATGGGTTTCTAAACAGTCTCAGATGGTAAGAGACCAGGCTCTGGAGGATAAGATTCGTCAGATCGACTCCAAAAACTCTGTTTTCAGTCCTTCAGTTAAATCCTTTCTGACCGAACAGACCGATCGTGGCTTGCCCCCTCGCAAAGATTTACGAGATGCGGTGCAGCAAATCGAATCCACCCCTTACGTTCCGGATTCTTTCAACAAAACCAAAACCATCATGCGGTCGAGTGAGATGTTTGATTTCTCAACGCAGCAAGGACGCATGGCCAGAGAGCTCGACAAGGAAATATCCGTCAAGATGGATAATGTTGACCTGGAGACCATTATTTTTGAAATCGGGGACAGGGAGTCGGTTAATTTTGTTGCGGATCGATCTCTGGAAGCTTTCAAACAGAAGCTGAGCGTCAACTTTCAGAAAGTACGATTAGGCGAGTTTCTGGAATATATTCAGAGGAATTTTTCCCTGCAATTTCAGGTGGGAGATGACCTGATATGGATTGTCGATGGGAAGGACGCCACCAAAACGATTGAGGAAACCCGTATCTATCGTTTGCGAAAGGGGTTTATCCTACCAGCCATCTTTGGTGCGGATGAAATCAACAAAACGGTGACACAGCAGAAAAATGGGGATGTCGTGACGGTCACCAACCAAAAGGCCAAGTCCTTTGTGAGAGATGGCGCAGCCGGAGCCCCAGCGATCGAAAATGCCATCAAGAAGTTTTTCAAAGGTTCTTCCTATGAAATCGACTACGAGAGGAACATTATTCTGGCAACCGGCACGCGTGAGCAACTTGCGGTGCTGGAGAGAATTATTGAGGAGTATGATCGTCACCTTCAGCAGGTCTTTATCGAGGCGCGCTTCATCACCGTATCGGAGGCAGCCTTCATGCAGTTGGGAGCCTTGTGGGAGACGGGCCGTAAGTCTGATCTGGAGGGACAGCCTACAAGTGATAACCTAGGGTTTGGCCCTGCGAATATAGGTATGGGGCTGCAGGAAACCTTCACCAACGTGTTGGATCGTGAGAATTTGAGCGTCACGCTAACGGCTCTGGAGCAAGAGGGAGAGACCCAAACCTTAAGCGCGCCACGCCTTACCCTCGTCAATAACTTACCTGCCACTATTTCTGATGGTAAAGTGCAATACTACTATGAGGAATATCAGGTGACCCAGTCCATACAAAGTGGCGATGCGAGTTCCAACTTGGTGAGCCTCAATACCTCACTTGTTCCCAAGGGGGCACCCAAATCCATTAACTCTGGTGTGACCTTGGACGTGTTAGCCAGCATTGGGGGCGATGGGCAGAGCATCTATCTCGCACTCAGCCCAGAAGTGAATCAGGACGTTAAGATTGTGACATTTGCTGAGGTGACCGATGGGAACAAGAGTTTTGAAATCAAGTTGCCTGAATTACGGACCCAGTCTCTGGCCACTCGCGTGATTGTTCAGTCTGGTCAGACGGTTGTCATGGGCGGGGTTTTGGAGCGTGAGCAGTCAACCTATGTGGAAGCGGTCCCCATTTTGGGAAAAATCCCCGTGATAGGATCTGCTTTCAGGCGCCGCACCGAAGTGGACAAACCCCGCTACCTGCTCATCTTCGTGACGGCCACCCTTGTTTCGGATTCTGGAGAATTCCTGAGATATGAGGAAATACCTCAGGGGGATCCACTATCATTTAACCGACCTCGCTCCTCCGCGTTCTGATTTTGATGGTCATGATCCAGCGGATCAAACAAATGCTCTGGCGGCAACGGCAGTTGGTGGTCATCATGCCTGAGCACGATTGGGTGCGTGCTGGGGTTTATTCAATCACATCAAATGGGCTCGTTGAGCTTCAATGTGAACTTTTTGCTCGCGGTGATGGAGCCATCAGGAAAAAGGGGCTCAAGTCAGCCGAGGAATGGGTTGCTTTTGTTGCCCTGCATCGTGAGGAATCCTGGATTTTGGTGCTTCCTCCAACCTTGACCATTTCTCAGGCGCTACGCTGCCATGCGAGTTCTCCTCAACAGCTTGAAACCGATCTTGAGCAGCAGGCTGAAAAACTATCTGGTCTTGGCAATCGACATGTGATCCTTGATCACGTGCTTCTCTCAGGTGGAGATGCCTCTCAGTCTGATTATTGGGTGACCTATTGCCAGCATCAGGAAATTACCCAGATCATTGACGAACTTGACTTGGTCGATGTGGCTATTTGCGATGTGCTTTCCAGCCATGACGCGTATTGGGCTGCCCTTCAAAGCCTTCGCATTCCAGAGCGGCCTTGGTTGCTTATCGAGGTTTTCGATGGTAGCACATCTATCAGTCTGTTCGATAGCAGAACACCCTGCCTGGCACATTGCTTTGCCATGGGCGCGGAGTTGGCTCGTGAGCGTGGCCAGCGTTCAATGGGGCCACTACGTTTGGGGGGCTCCCAATCATCCCTTCCGACACGTTCCAATCAAATGGTTGATGGGATCAAAGCGATGGGGCCAGCTTGGGCCAATGAGATAGCCCGAAGCATCAAGGAATATCTAAGCCGCGACGGTCGGCTCAAAAAGGGTGATGACCAGGAGTTGGCATGCCTTCTTATCACAGGGGATTCCCATCAATCCATATGGGAGGAACAGCTCGAGCAACATTTGGCATGCAAGTTTGTGGCGTTTGAGGATATCGCAATGGGTAATCTTTCAGGGTTGAAAGTAAACCGCCTAAGACAATTCGGAGCTTGCCAGACAATTACAAAGAAAAACTTGATGGTTCCCTCCCTTTTGCCCGAAGCAATCAAGGAAGCATGGGATCAGCGACAGGTAGACAGTGCCCTGCGTTCGGCTGCTTTGGCTGGGTGTGTTCTGGTTTCGTTAATGCTTCTAGTAGCCTTTGCTCAAAAGGCGGTGCTTTGGAAACTTAAGGCAGGGCTTCTGGATCAATTATCCATGGTAGAAGAGCGAGTGGATCAGAGCTTGATTGTTTTTGATAGCCTTAAGCAGGAGTATCAGATGCTCCAGCCCCTTGTGCATGCCGAAGACCAGACTATGGCTGTGCTGAAAACGCTTGATCGCATGCAAACTTTGAGGACAAACGGTCTGGGTTGGGCGGTATTGCTTGCAGACCAAGAAACCTACTATGAAGAGGGTGGAAGGCTTCAAGAGATGGCAGTGGGTGATACCAATGCTGTTCCAGTTGTATTGACTAACCGTGTGTCACTCCAGCAAGGACTGATTCTTGAGCTCGTTATTGACCGCCAGGGCGAGAGCATGCGACGAAGTTTAGAAGATCTGGTGGGTGTTTTCCAGGCATCGGATTACGTCGTTCGTGCTGACACGCTTCCAAGCAATACGCGTCGCGCCATTGTCTCTCCTGATGTCCTACTTCCGAATCAGCATTTTGCAATCAGCCTTGAGTTGCTGGATTCAATAGATCAGGAGCAGAGCGCTGAAGCAGCCCAAGAGGGAAAAGTGAATTGGAATGGGTTTACGCCTAGACCCGATCAAGTGAATCCATGACCATGAAAGGTTTTGTTCACAGACTTGTTAGCGATGTGCGATGGATTGCTGCCTTTGTGATCACCTGGTCGACGTTGTTCCTGGGTTTTTACCTTCCTTTGGATGACCGGATCGATCAAATGGACGTGCCATTGCAGGATTCATGGCGAAGACTTTCCCTTTCCATGCAGACGAATCGACTGGGTGGTATGCTGACGATGGGGGAGCTTGATGATTTGCCGGATGCCATGAATGCAACCCTGTCTCGCTTCATGGATAACGAGGCCGAACTGATTAGTCGCATTCTATTGACTGAATCTGACCAGAGCAAACTGGAGAGCCCCTTTCAATTGGTTGAGTACGAGAACGCTCTGGCTACCCTCCAGGAGTCAATACGGCGTGAAGCTGCAGCAAGTAAAGTGGGGCTAGCTGCTGAAGTTTTGGATGGGCTGCCACAACACTCCACGGGGGTCGACAACCCTAGTTTTCTCTGGGTAGACTTTGCCCTTGCCAAGCATCTGCTCTCGCTGAGCATTGCCTGTCAACCCGAGCGGATAGATGGTTTTGAGACCCTACTCACAGATTCGCAAGTGCCTGCGGATCGTGGTCTGAGGATATCGAGGTTTCGCCTTCAAATGCTTGCCAATATGGCATCAGTTCAGCAATTGATTCGCACTCTCCCCCTAAGAGGTAGTGAAGCCAAGGAGCTGGGCCTACCAAGCCCATATTGGGAAAGGCCTGCTCTCTACGTGGGAGGCGTAATGCTACAGAAGGCAGGACCCGCACCCGATGACAAAGTCACACTCGATCTGCTGGTTGAAGGTTTCCATTATCATAACCTTGCAGTGAAGGGAGGTTCTGGTGAGTAGTGACTCCTCCAATCCGACTGGCCGCTGGTCAAGGAACCGATGGGAATCAATCATCCTGATTATGGTTCTAGTTGTGATGTCCTTGCAGATCAGTATGCGTTTTGGCGGAGGCCTGCCGGATTGGGATGCCAGCGCGGATGCAAATGAGAGTCATTCTAAGAATCTGCCTCAGTTCCTTGAGCGATTTCAATCCAGGCCAGGATATGAGCCATCCATGCCAGAAAGCCTTTGGGCGGGACAAGAAAACCCATTTTACACGGATCGTTTTACCCCCCCACCGAAGCCGCCTCCTGCGCCGGCTCCTACGACCCGAGAGTTGAGCGTGACCTTTCAAGGATGGTTTGAAAGTAGTCAAGGGGAGGTGCAGGCTTTCATGAGTCTGGACGATAAGCAGGTCAAGGGGGCAGAAGGAAGCCAAGTTGGGAGTGACTTGATCATCGAGAGCATTGAATCGAAACAGTTAATTCTCAAATCATCTGACGGGGTCAAGCATAGCATCCCTTTCAGTCAACCGACCAAGATTGTCATCCCTCTGCCGTGAACATGGAAAGTAAGCGACCTCAGAGAGATATGGATGTGGGGGATATCCTCCACGCACGAGGCCTTTTGCTGGAAAAGGAGCTATTGGAGGTTCGATCCAGACAGCAGGGTACGGGTGAATCTACCGTTAGGGTTCTTTTCGCACTGGGATTGTTGTCGGAAGAGGCCATCGTGCAAGCCAATGCCGAGCTGGAGCATTACGACTACGCAGCGTTGGAGCATTATCAGCCCGACAGTGCTCTGATTAAATCGATCCCATCCAAACTCATATTTCATTACGAAATGCTCCCCATCTCTGATGATGAAGGAGGCATTGTGATGGCATTCGGCGATGTGCCCGATCCTCTGGAGTTGGGTAATTTGAGACTACTTCTGGGTAAGCGCATTCAAGTTGCCTTATCCCCACCCAGTCGTATCAGAGCTCATATCAGAAATCTATTTGGCTTGGGTGCTGAGACGGTTGATCAACTCGAAACTGATAACGTGTCAGAAGACTCTGATTTGGCACCCATTTATGAAGTTTCGCCAGAATCCAAGGGGTTGATCAAGGAAGGGGCCATTTCCAAACTAGTCGATCAGATCCTTAATGATGCGCTAGACCTGCATGCTACAGACATCCATATAGAACCCTACCGGGATACAATACGACTACGCTATCGCATTGATGGTGTGCTACAGAAAGTAGCCCTTCCATCCGACTTGAAGCAGTTGTATGGGGCCATTGTCTCTCGCCTCAAGGTGATGGCTGATTTGGATATTTCAGAAAAGCGCTTACCACACGATGGTCGGATATCCATGCGTAATCGAGGTGAACCATTCGATTTAAGAGTATCAGTGATCCCAACACAGCACGGTGAAACGGTTTGTTTGCGGATCCTCGGGCGAGAAAGCCTGCTTTTAAACCTAAATCAATTGGGGATGAACCGAGCTCAAGAAGAGCTCTTTGGTCGACTGGTTAACCTGCCACAGGGATTGATTCTTTTGACGGGACCCACAGGTAGCGGCAAGACCACGACTCTGTATGCAGCTCTGGCTCAAGCCAATCACGAAGGGCGTAAAATTGTCACGATCGAAGATCCAGTTGAATACCAAATGGATGGTATTTCCCAGATTCAGACTCGTGAGGACATAGGACTTAATTTTGCGAGTGGCTTACGTTCGGTGCTGCGCCACGACCCAGATGTGGTGTTGGTGGGTGAAATCCGAGATCATGATACGGCTCAAATTGCCATACGAGCGGCTCAGACCGGTCACCTTGTGTTATCCACCTTGCATGCGAATAACAGTATTGGCGTGATCCCGAGATTAGTAGGCATGGGAGTGGACCCTTACCTGATTGCTGCCGGACTGGAAGCCTCAGTAGCTCAAAGATTGACCAGGAAAATATGTGATCATTGCAAGACGCTGGATTATGAGCTTGATCCCAGACTGGTCGAAGAGATGGCTCAGGTTCTTTCTCTGCCAATGGATGCCATCAAAGCTAGCCAAGGCCTTGGCTGTGAGCATTGCCAAGGCAGGGGTTACAAGGGCAGGGTAGCAGTCTACGAATTCTTGTTCATGCAGGATGAATTGGTCGAGGCTATAACCCGCGGGGGATCGATCGGTGAATTTAGACAGATCGCCATGCAATCTGGCTGGCAATCTCTAAGGGCTCACGCCATGGAGAAAATTCAGGATGGTCTGATTGCTCCACAGGAATTAGAGCAGCTCACCTGGAGGCTTGGTCTCGCCAACCAGAGTCCTTGATCAACCTGCCTCCTGCTTCTCAATGAGAGTGTGCTCACCTATGAGTATACCTTCCGCTTGCGTGGAGTAGTTAGTATGATCGCCCTCTTCCTGGATAATCAGCCAGGCTAATGCCGGGTCTTCTGTATGAAGCCGTCTAGCCAGATCGGCTCCATCGACTAACATGGCTGTGGTCAAAGCATCCGTCACCATGGCATCCTGTCCCACTAAGGCACTGAGCCAGATACCCTGAGTCGGATGGCCTGTTCTGGGGTCGATGACATGCCCGTAGTTTTTGCCATCCTGCTGAAAATATTTACCCCATACCGCTGAGACCGAAAGGCTTCGATTCTTAAGGGGTATTTGCGAGAGCAGGTCCCTTGGGGTAGCTGGATTTGCCAGGGCCTCCGAATCGGAAAAGGGAGATGCCGGATCTTTTTCGGGTCTAACAATGCCAACGTGCCAGGCGTCGTCCTCAGGTGGGCAGCCGATGGCACAAACCGTGCTGGTGCCTCCATGGATGATGCCGCTGGTGATTTCGTAGTCCTGAAGGATTTCCCGTGCACAATTCATGGCGTAGCCTTTGCCCACTGCACCCAGGTCCAAGCTGACACCCTCTCGGTCAAATGAAACACTGTAATGATCTGGGTGGAACTCAACGTGATGCATCCCAACACATTCCATGGCTTGTTCAAGGCTTTGTTGCGATGGTTTTCTGTAGTCCCTGTCAGCGAAGCCCCAGCATCGAAGAAGGGGGCCACTCGTGATATCAAAAGCTCCCTTCGTCAGCTCCGTTAGGTCTCGGCACTGCTGAAGCAGATTGAATATCTGAGGCTCCATCCTGACAGGCTGAAGGGCTCCCAGGCGATTGAGCCGGGCTATTTGGCTGGCTGAGTCATAGCGACTCAGTTGGCTCTCGATTCGCTCGATTTCATCCAGCACCTCTTCAATGACCGATTGGAGCCAGTTCAGGGGCTGTGAGCCGTGTAAAACCACTTCAAATCGAGTGCCCATGGCCTTGCGGGCGCCTTTGGCTGAATGAATCGTTTGCATGGTAACCAGGCATAAAAAAGGGTTCCATCCCATGGGATGGAACCCTTGTCTTGCCAAATTGGGTGCCTATGAGAGATCGAGGCTACCGTAGGTGATAGGCTTGACTTCCTTGCCATCACCGGTGGTAATCTTACGATTCTTCTCGTCGTAGACGCACATGATGTTGAGTCGGTCAGACATTTCAGCCAATGAAATGACGGTTTGAACCTTCACAGCCAGATCGATGCCACAGTTTGGCTGTTTCCGGGTGCGGATACATTCAATCCAGTTTTTCTCGTGATGGGAGATGGCCTCACCTGGAAGGAGTTCGTCAAACACTTCAGGATCGACTTCGTCTGCGAATCGTCGTTCCGGGCGCAGTTCAATTTTGACGCTGCCAAGACCACCCATGAGTAGGGTTCCATGATGACCGCGAATGGTTTCAGTCATGTTGTACTCATTGACTGTGCTGCTCGCTAGGACCAGGTTGAATCCACTTGGGAATTCGATGATGACCTGAACGTTTTCATCGACATCGCGCTCATAGGTTCCAGGGGTGTTTTTGTCGGTGCGAAGCGCCTTGTTCCCCAGGCTCACCACACGTGCTGGGTATTCTGGGCTGCCGGTTGCCAACATGTATGGATGAAGGAGGTGAGGCAGCAAGTCACCGAGCAAACCAGCGCAATAGGGGTAATATTTACGCCAGCGGAAATAATGATCCGCATTAAAGGGTATCTTCTTGTCGACTGATCCCATCCAGCGTTTCCAGTCCATGTCATCCGGAGTGGCCCAATCCTGAATGGTGTAATTCCATTCACCCTTGGGGTTGTTGCGCATGTAGGAGGTGGTCCCCATCACCAACGGGCCGATCATTCCTGATTGGATGATTTCAGCTGCCTTGTGGTATTTGCGGGCCGAACAGCCTTGGGATCCGACCTGAACTAGTCTGCCTGTTCGTTTGCAGGTGTCCTGAATTTCCCAAGCCTCGTGCAGATAGCGGGTCATGGGCTTTTCGACGTAAACATCCTTTCCGGAGTTCATAGCATCCACCGAACATGGTGTGTGCCAGTGATCTACGGTGGCGATGCAAACCGCATCAATATCTTTGTCTTCCAATAATTTGCGGTGATCTGTGTAGCGAGCGACCTTCTCCCCAATAATCCCTTCCGCCTGATCCATGCGAGACTTGGAAACATCGCAAACGGCTACCTGTGCCAGGTTACTTTCTCCTTTGTGCCCCTTCATGCTCCGGACGTGAGCCTGCCCTTGCCCACCCACACCGATGTAACCCACATTGACACGTTCGTTGGCCCCAATGACTCGCCCGGTTGAGGGTGCTTGGTTTTGACCGTACACTGGGGTTTTGACGATATTTGAGGAGGCTACCACCGCGGCTGCCGTGGACGCTTTCTTGATGAATCCTCGGCGCGAATCATCGCCGCCGACCTGAGATGGAATCTGTTCTTTGCTCATAAACAATAATTAGTAAAAACTGTTCTGCTAAATGTTTTGAAGGCTTGGAAAAAGCTTAGCCTAACAACCTGGCCGGTCAATGCCCAACCACTGTCTTCGGTTATTTTTTTAGACGTTCCGCCTTGAGGG
The DNA here is from genome assembly GCA_023257935.1 of Verrucomicrobiota bacterium. GTDB lineage: Bacteria > Verrucomicrobiota > Verrucomicrobiia > Limisphaerales > AAA164-E04 > UBA7971. The sequence goes on along the minus strand of JALRAZ010000454.1, from coordinate 37,578 downwards.
ACTATTCACTCCATCCAGAAAACCGCTCTCTGCCGGCCTGTGTGACCCTATCCCAGGTAGGGATCGATCCCACTAGCCAAGCTTCAACCGACTGGGGGCTCTCCTGGCAAGGGGTGGTAACCCAGTCTGCTAACTTACCTGCGTCCAGGCTACCTACCTCTTTGTCCATCCCTAATACCTTAGCCGCATTCAGGGTAATCATCCTGAGGGCCAGTGTTGGGGAAATGTCCAGGCACCTCCGCATAAGCCATTGAATTTCGTGGAACAAGTGAAACGGGCGATCGCCAACTGGCGATGGCATGCTTGCGAGACTGTCTGTTCCCAATGCCACCACAATGCCTGCTTTGAGGCAGGCGTTTATGGGAAAGGGCGGGTGATTAAAAAAGGCATGGCTGCGCGGACAGTGCACCAAGCCTACCTGCTTGCGGGAGAGTCGCTTGACGGTCAAGTCATCCAGAAGGTTTCCATGGATGGCAAGTAATCCGGGCTGCAGCGCGTCGTGTTGGTCAAATAGATCCACCGGATGGCCTTGACCCCAAGATTGATTGATACCCTTACTCTTCAGCCAACTTTTAAGCGGGCCTTGATCCTGGGTAAAAAGCTCTAACTCAGCTCGCGATTCCGCCAAATGGACTGAGCGGCAACGATGCCTCAATTCTGTATGGTCATCAATGGTCCGCCAAAGGTCTGGTGTGGTGGTGTAAGGTGCATGAGGGGAAAGGCCAGCCGGACTTTCGCCCCAGTGATCGGCCGAAAGCAAGGCCTGCTTGAATCGGTCGACACGCTCCGGGGGGACGGCTCCTGGTTCGGTATGAATCCATTCCAACAAGCACTTGAGGCGAGGCCCATCGGGTTTTGTGATAGCCTCCAGCAGGGGAAACTGAGAAAGGGTGTCAGCCAGCGTGGTGGTACCACTTTGCCACTGATCCTGATAGCCACTGATCCATGACTGAGCAAACTGATTGATCGACCATCGACTTTTAAGTCGCACTATCCGATCGATCCAATCTGTGAAGGCATAAGCCCCTACGTCCCCACAGAATTCATCACCCATGAGGGTGTATTCAAGATGAGTGTGTGGGTTGATCAGGCCAGGCAGGAGCACCCTCTCTCCTAGATCTTCGATCGGCCCTTGCCAGTGTGCTTTAAGATCTTTCCAAGGGGCTACCTCAAGAATGTGTTGACCTTGAAAAACCAAAGCAGCGTCCTCGATGCATGGCCTGGTGATCGGGAGCATCAAGCGACACCGAACTAGGCGGGCGGGATCTTCCTTGGGTGTTTTCAAGCTCGTCTTGGAAAAGCTGCACTGGCTTGCTGGGCATGGGTCAGGCTCGATAAGCTACAGTGATTCCTATTAGTTTTGTTTCCGAGCTTTAGCCCTGGCTGGTTCATTGTGTATACGTGCCTTCTGCTTGCTATGACGCTTGCGTATCTGCTGTTCCATTTTCTTGGTGACCAGATCGATGGCAGCGTAGAGATCGTTTTCGTAATCTGTGGCATAGAGGTCGTTGCCCTTGACTCCTAGCCGGATGGAGCATTTGAACTGTTTTTCGGGTGATCGAGTGTTGTCATGTTCGAGGTTGACCCTTGCGTCAATTGCCCACCGATCAAAATGCTCGAGCTTCTCGATCCGGGAAAGGATATGGTTTTCGATTGACTTGGTGAGTTTGATGTTGTGCGAGGTAAGGACAAATTTCATAGTTTGTTCCGCTTTTCTAAATAGGCCAGCAAGGATTTCACCAGTCAGCCAAGCCAGAAAGAACTGGCTACTATCAAGAGACTCTAGTTTTGATGTCCCGAAGTGTAATCCTGCCTGATCCCTACCTTATCTTTATCACTGCATTCTGAGCCAGTCAACGATCAGCCCTATTTCCTTTTCGGTGAGGATATCTTCGGTGCGGTAAGATGGCATCCGGTCGTTTTGCTCACCATAGAAACGGCTGCTTTCGGGCTCGCTGATAAAACTAATCAGCCACTCTCGGGAGCCGTATCCGGTTAAATCTGGGGCCTGGAGCTCGTCATCCTCAAAGTGGAAAGGGTGACACTCGGTGCAACCGATCTCATAGAAAAGTTCATCGCGATCCAAAGATCTCCATTGAGCCTGATCGCCCTCCAGATTCTGCTGGGATGGCAGCTCAGCCTCAGCGGACAGGATGTTGATGACGTCCCGCAGTGCAGCTTCCTGATTTTGGTCAAAATGACCGATCTTACGCTGGGTAAAGCGAGTCATTTCGCCCTCGATGAATGCGGTTCCCCCGAAATACTGTGGACTTTGAATCTGCTGTGGGTTGAGTAGGCCAGTTATCCAGGCGCGCGAGCCAAAGCCACTTAAGTCTGAGGCACTGGGTGGATCTTGCAAAGGGTTGCCTAGGCCATCGTGGCCCTGAAAACGGTGACAGCTGGCACAATGGGCTGCAAAAAGCCGCGGGCCCTGAGTCTTGGCATCCTCGTGAAGCAGGGTTAACGCACCCCCAGTGGGGATGCCCTCCATGGACATGGCAAGCTCTCGAGCTCGAAGGCTTACGGTTTTAGCCTGAGATCGGGCCTGTTGATAAGTCTCGTTTCTGCGATCCTCTTGTATGGCCTCAAAGCTCAGCCAAATCATACCACCAGCCAGTGCTGCAAGTATCGGCCGTCGCGTGCGCCACAAGACACTCCCTCTGCCGAGCCAAGGAAGGACGACCAGCCACGAAAGGATCAATGATGGGATCAAGATAGCTCCCACAATTTCGAGGTTCCCCGGGAAGTATTTCAGGAATTGAAAAAGAAATAGAAAATACCATTCAGGTCTGGCTGAGGGGTAGGGGGCTGAGGGGTCAACGGGTGCACTCAGTGGAGCGCCACGCAGACTTACGTCCAACGTATCGGACCAGGGCTGCCAGGCTAGGATCAGAATCCCCCATCCCAGCAGGCCTGCACAAAGGGTATCAGACCAAGCCTGGCGGGGCCAGTAAGGGCGATGAGAGCCGCAGAGGGTGGAGTGTGAGGTGCTTGCTATGGATTTAGATCTTAATCGCAGAACGATCCAAAAAAGAACTGGAAGGAGCCCCGCATGAAAGGCTAGGAAACGGGTCAAGGTAAGGTGTCCCATCGATTCCCCACCCAGCATCAATCGCTCGAGTGATGAGCCAATGATGGGAGTCAATCCCATCAGGTGGGTTCGTATTTTGGCTGACCAATAGCCATGCTGGTCCCATGGCAGCAAGTAGCCAGTCATGGCAAGGGCCAGCGTGATCATGGCCAGGCAAAGTGCGAGGTAGTGATCTCGGATTACCCTTTCACTGCAGACCTTGAAACAAACCCCGAGCATGACCAAGAGGGCGGCTACGACGACCATGCATTCGGCACTCCAATAATGGATTCCTCTTATCAACCATCCTCCTGGAACCTTGTGCTGCAAATAAAACACGCTCTCCCAAGCGGTTTGAGTACTTGGGCTGTAAAACATCCATAAGATTATTCCGGTTGAGGCCTGAACGAGGAATAGGAAGGTCAGCAGGAACCACAGGGTGTGAGGCCAGCCCATCTCCATGGGTAGTCGCTTCCTAATCCAGGTTTCAAGCGCCTCAAGGAAACGACTAAACCTGCAGGATGACTGAGGTGAACTCATGACCTTAGCATGGATTCTTGCTCGGATATACCACTCTTGAATCGGATGAAATTTACCCAGATTTGATCCTGATAACGAATTTCTACCTCCAGCCGATCCATATCCCTTGGGCTAGGGCTGTTTTCATGACTCCGACTGCCATCGATTTCAAAACGACTGTTGTGACAGGGGCACTGAAAGTGGTCTTGGCTCCTTGCCAGCTGTATGAGACATCCTGCGTGGGGACAGGTGCGACTCCATGCCAAGATTTCACCATCGGGTCGGTGACACAGCCAGATCATGCCGATGGGTTGATTGGCATGTCGGTTCCACGCATCCCAATGGTCCGCGATGATTTGAAAAGAACGTGGGATGCCATCTGCGGGCAGCTTGTCCAACTGGGTTACCTTCAAGTAGGAAGTCGACCCGCTCGAACTGGGTGAACCAGTTGAGGGCAAAAGTGCTCTGAGGCAAGCTACAAGCAACGACCCCAAAAACCCTCCCAGCGTGGTCAAGAGTGCCAGGACGTGGAGAAAACCTCTTCGGCTGACAGGCTCAAAACCACCATCCTGAGCTCCAGAATCCGATGGCTGTGGTTGACTCGAGGTCATTGAGTCCCAAACCTATAGGTTTTCGATTCACGGGGCAATCTCTAAGCAAAGCTTGCCCCGCCATGGTGTCGAGATCAGGTGGTTGATCCTTGTAGACAAAATACCTCCATCATGGTTTCGGTGATGGGGCTGTGATCAGCATGGGTCTCCATCAAGGGGCTCATCGAGAGCCACCATTTTTGGCATATTGGGTCGGATGCGATGGCCTGCCACTTGCCTTCAGATTCAATCTCCGCGTAGGCAAAGAGAGTTTGCTCATCGGCATGTAGGAAAATGCTGTAGCGATGGACTCCATGATCATGCAGGACTTTTTGCAGCTCCGGCCAAATGGGATTATGGCGTCTCTGGTAGGCATCGGCTTGCCCAGGCAGGAGTTTCATCAGGAAGGCCTTACGAATCATGATCGAGGTGTGGAAAGGTCGACGCGTTGAGGGCTGCGTGTCTTGGTGTCCAGAACCACTAGGGTGGAGGCTCCACTAAGTCGACCGTAGACCTCACCGGGATTGATCAACAGGCATTGGTTGACTTGCTTGATTTCATGGCGGTGGTTATGGCCATAGCAGACAAGATCATAGATCCCACTCGAGGCCAAAGCTGGAGCGATGGTGTCAAAATGGTTCATGCCAATACGCCACCCATCTATGCTAAGATCGGCCATTTCACCGTGGAGCTTGATCTGATCATAAAGGGAAGCATTCTGAGTCATACGAAACAGATCACCATCGTTATTGCCGAAAACGACATGCATGGGTTTCTTGAATCCCTTGCCTAGATGGTGCACGACAAAAGGTGAACAGAGGTCACCGCAACACAGCATCGCATCACACGACTCGGCCACATCCAAGGCCTTGTTTAGTTGGGCTAGCTCGTCGTGAATATCCGAAAGGATACACAGTTTCATGGCTATTGTCCCTGTTGAGCTAGTTGTTCCATGAAGGCATCCATGCCGGCACAACTGCACACCGGATTCCGATCCCCATACACATTGTCAATGCGTCCCACTCTCGGCCAAAACTTGTGGTCGCGCTGGGCTTCGACTGGGAAGCCAGCTTGTTCTCGTGAGTAGGGGTGGGACCACTTTTCAGCAGCTATCATGTCGGCAGTATGGGGGGCGTTCTTGAGCAAGTTGTCGTTAGGATCGGTATCACCAGCCTCGATGGTCATTATTTCCCCATGAATTTGGATCATCGCATCACAAAAACGATCCAGTTCCAGCTGAGATTCGCTTTCCGTGGGCTCAATCATCATGGTGCCGGCAACAGGCCAGGATACGGTCGGGGCGTGGAATCCATAATCCATCAGTCGCTTGGCCACATCCTCCACACTCACGCGCTTGAAGGATCGCAGGTCAATGATGCATTCGTGGGCCACCATACCGTGCTTCCCGCGGTAAAGAACGCGGTAGAAGGGGTCCAATCGTCTGGCGATATAGTTGGCGCTGAGGATGGCAACCTGAGTGGCCTGAGTCAGCCCGGCCAGTCCCATTGCTCGAATATACACCCAGGAAATGGTGACAATGCTCGCACTCCCCCAAGGAGCCGCAGCGATTGGGCCGACACGATCTTCCCCAGCCAGGGGAACGACCGAATGCCCAGGTAAGAATGGAGTCAGATGCTCTGCCACAGCAATGGGGCCGACACCAGGTCCACCTCCCCCATGAGGGATGCAAAAGGTCTTGTGAAGATTGAGATGGCAGACATCGGCTCCGTAATCACCCGGCCTGCAGACACCTACCTGGGCATTCATGTTGGCGCCATCCAGATAAACTTGGCCTCCATGGTCATGAATCAGTTGGCAAATCTCTTCCACCTTTTCCTCAAAAACCCCGTGGGTGGAAGGGTAGGTGATCATGAGGGCTGCCAGCTCATGGGCATGTTCAGTCACTCGGGCTTTGAGATCCTCAAGATCGATATTTCCCTGATCGTCGCAGCGTATGCCGACGACCTGCATGCCAGCCATGATGGCGCTGGCAGGATTGGTTCCATGAGCCGATTGGGGGATCAGGCATATGTGACGGTGTTGCTGTCCTTTACTCTCTAGATATTTCTTTATGACAAGCAATCCCGCGTACTCTCCCTGGGCTCCAGCATTGGGCTGCAAGCTGACGCTGTGAAAGCCGGTGATATCTGCCAACCATTGTTCGAGGTCACTGAAAATCTGTTGGTAGCCCTGGGCCTGAGCAAGTGGGACAAAGGGGTGCAGCGAGGCAATTTCAGGCCAGCTGATAGCCAACATCTCGATGGTGGCATTCAGCTTCATGGTGCAAGAACCCAGCGGGATCATGGAGTTGGTCAGGGACAGGTCCTTGGACTCAAGACGCCTGAGATAACGCAACATCTCGGTTTCAGAGTGGTATGCGTGGAAAACCTTGTCTGTGAGGAATTGGCTTTGTCTGGTGAGGGTGGCTGGAAAGGCTTGGCCATATTCATCGCCTTGGGCATGATCAAGCAGTAAAGCTGGGTCGGCTCCAAGGAGCTGCCAGAGATCCTCGAGGTCCTGCTGAGTGACCGTTTCGTCCAGTGCGATGCCTATGGTCTGCCGATCGAGCCTCCTGATGTTGATGCCCATGCTTTCTGCTCGCTGCAGGAAAGAATCGGCATTCTCCGTGTGGAGGGCAATGCGAAGGGTGTCAAAGAATGAATCATGGACGAGCTGGTGCCCCCCACGATGAGCCCCTTCGGCAAGCAGGCAGGCCATTTGATGGACGTGCTGACCTATGCGGCGTAGGCGCTCAGGACCATGAAAAATTGCGTACATTGCAGCCATGTTTGCCAGCAGCGCTTGAGCGGTGCAGATGTTACTGGTCGCTTTTTCACGGCGGATATGTTGCTCACGTGTCTGGAGGGTCAGCCTGTAGGCAGGTCTTCCTCTTGAATCGCGTGAAACACCCACGATGCGTCCGGGCATCTTCCGCTTGAGAGCATCTCTGCAAGCAAAGAAGGCAGCATGAGGGCCGCCATAACCCATGGGCACACCGAAGCGCTGAGCTGAGCCAATCACAATATCCGCCCCCATCTCACCGGGCGGTTTCAATAAGGTCATGGCCAATAGGTCCGTCGCCACGATGCTCAGGGCGCCAGCCTCTTGGGCAGCTTCGATATCAGGCTGAGGGTCAACCACCAAGCCATCGGTGGCCGGGTATTGAAGCAGCACAGCAAAAGTCCCACTGTCTGGTTTGAGGTCTTTCCGCGGTTCGACTCGGATTTCAATGTCCAGAGGTTTGGCTCGTGTTCGGATAACCGAGATTGTCTGGGGGTGACAATCGTCTGAAATCAGCATCCGGTTGCGTTGGGGGCCTCCAACCGTTCCGTAACAAAGACTCATCGCTTCGGCCGCGGCCGTCGCCTCATCAAGCAGTGAAGCGTTGGCTATTTCCATCCCGGTCAGATCACAGATCATGGTCTGGAAATAAAAAAGCGCCTCCAATCGTCCTTGGGCGATCTCGGCTTGATAAGGAGTGTATTGGGTGTACCACCCCGGATTCTCCAGTAGCTTGCGCTGGATGACGGGGGGCGTGATGCATCCGTGATACCCCATTCCAAGATAGGATCGAAAGACCAGATTTTTCTGAGCTGCCTCCTTGAGGTGATGGATGACCTCGTGTTCGTGAAGTGGGTTGGGTAACTGGATGGGGTGCTTGAGGCGTATGCTTTCCGGCACAGTGGCCTGAATCATGGCCTCAAGGCTCTCGTAGCCCAACTGGGCTAACATGTAATGGATTTCAGACTCAGAAGGGCCTATGTGCCTTTCAGAGAACAAGTCAGGATGTTTCAAGGATTGCATGGTGCTCAATGTTTGCCCTGGTGCAGGGAGGGCTCCATCAACCGTGCAACATGGCACAGCTTGATTGGATCTCTTGGCTCCGAGGGCGAGCTAGTGGCAATCTAGCGGAAAGTGAGGCGGGTTCAAGATTCATTGAAATGTTGCTTTTTTGAAAGTGCCAAGGCGCTATCTTAAGGCTAAGTTGAAGATCTGATTCTATGAATCGCCCATCGATCAATTCAATGCCGCCCAAAGCCGCCTGGATCGTTTTTCCCCTTGTGGGTCTGATGTTGTTTGCTGCATTCATGGCCTGGCAACGTGGGCGGGATCGAGTTGAGTTGGAAGAGGCGCTGGCCAGTCAACTTCCCACTCTTGGGGCTCGAGCCTCTTTTGTCTCCTCCCAGAGCTGCCTGCCCTGTCATCCAGACCAGCACCATTCATGGCAGTCCACCTTCCACCGCTCCATGACCATGCGGGCCTTGCCTGAGTCAGTTTTAGCTTCTTTTGAGGGGCAAACTATCACAAGCGAAGGTCTCACCTACACGCTCACGCGCACCAACGATACTTTCTGGGCGCGCATGCCCGATCCGGATCTGATTATGCAAGCCGTCCAGGGAGGGAAGGGGGGGGACCTCAGCCGAATACCGCAGGTTGATTCCCAGGTGGTCATGACCACCGGGTCGCACCATTATCAGACCTATTGGGTGGAGAGCCCCCGACTAAAAGGGCTGATGCAGACACTGCCGTTGGTTTATCTGATCAAGGACCAACGTTGGATTCCCCGAGGGGCAGCTTTCATGCGTGGCCCAGAAGATCAGGAATTATTGGTCACACAGTGGAATCATCATTGCATTCGATGTCATAGTACAGGCTGGAATCCCGGTCTGAATGACGCGACAGGCATGCTTGAAACGGAGGTCGCCGAACTGGGCATCAGCTGCGAGGCTTGTCACGGTCCGGGCAAGGAGCATATCGCCATGCATCAGAATCCGATTAACCGGTATCTTGGCCATCTAAGCTCGCAATCACCAGACCCGATGGACTTGGTCAACCCCGCAAAATTGGATCATGAGTTATCCAGCCATGTTTGTGGGCAATGTCATGGCGTTTTTATCCCTTCAGATGAAACGGCCATGGAGGTGGCGCACGATGGGGTGCAGTATCAACCGGGAGAGAATCTTTTTGATAAGCGCTACTATATCCAGCACCCAGCCAATGAAGACAATCCGGATCGCCGGGCTGACCTGAAAGCCAACCCTCAGTTTTTTGCTGAACGTTGGTGGGAAGATGGTACTGTTTTAGCGGGTGGACGGGAATTCACCGCCATGGTCGCTTCGGGTTGCTATACCCGCGGGGAAATGTCCTGCCTTTCCTGCCATTCTATGCACAAGGCGCCTCCTGAGGATCAACTGATTCCTCAGCCAAATCCCAATGCCAGCTGCACCCAATGCCACCAGCAGCCATGGTTCAACGAACGTCTGGAGGAGCATACTTTCCATGCGCCGGATTCCACGGGGAGCCAATGTATGAATTGCCACATGCCACACACGACCTACGCGCTATTCAATGCCATCCGTAATCATCAAATCTCATCGCCACAAGTCGTCAACAGTTTGGAGTATGGTGTGCCCAATGCCTGCAATCTCTGCCACCTTGATCAATCTTTAGCTTGGACTCAGGAACATCTTGTCAATCGTTACGGTCATCAGGCCCTCCAAATGCCCGAGGAACACAAGCACACTTCCGCAGCCCTGCTATGGGGCACCAAGGGACACGCGGCTCAGCGTGCTATTGTGGGGTGGCACATGGGATGGCCAACAGCCCAAGAAGTTTCGGGCACCGACTGGATGATTCCAGTTTTGGCCATGTTGCTCAACGATCCTTACCCAGTGGTGCGTTACATCGGATCGCGCAGCCTTTCCAGCTTGGGGCAGGGAAAACCTGAGGGCTATGACTTCATGGATGATCAAGCAAAGCGGAGGCAGGCCTCCATGGGGCTATTAACTGACTACATCAACGCATTTCACACGAATCAGGCTCGTCCTCAATTGCTTCAAACCGATCAAGGGCAATTTGATGATCGGGCATTGAGACGATTATTGAGGCAACGAGATGATCGGTCCATTACCATCAAGGAATGAAGGCTGGCTGGCAGCAATTTAGAATTTCTGCTTGCCTGTTTTTTGATCTTTTTCCAAAGGCTAGATTTTGAAATGATTCCCAGGTCCAAATGGACCCACATTGTTATCCATTTTTATGAAATCAAAAAAAACTTCACTCAAATCCGGCGCCGGCAAGGGTAGGAAGAATTTGAACCGTGAGCATTCAGCCATCATTGTGGATGGTCCCGAGAGAGCTGCCAGCCGAGCTATGCTGCATGCGGTTGGGTTTGAGCGAAAGGATTTCCAGAAGTCTCAAGTTGGCGTGGCCTCAACATGGGGCATGGTCACCCCTTGTAACATGCACATCAACGAACTGGCCGATCATGTTGTCAAGGGGGTTGACGGTCACGGCGGTAAAGCGGTGCTCTTTAACACGATTACCATTTCTGATGGCATTTCAATGGGTACCGAAGGCATGAAGTATTCGCTTGTTTCACGCGAGGTCATTGCCGATTCCATTGAGACGGTTGCCGGTTGCGAGGGGTTTGATGGCCTTGTAGCCATTGGTGGTTGCGACAAGAACATGCCAGGATGTCTGATGGGGTTGGCTCGCTTGAATCGCCCGGCTGTTTTTGTTTACGGCGGCACGATCTTGCCGGGGTGCTTTCAGAAAAAAGACGTTGATATTGTTTCGGTATTCGAAGCTGTGGGTCAGCATGCCAACCGTCAGATCACGGACCGACAATTGGCCAACCTAGAAGCCTGTGCGATCCCCGGTGCGGGTTCATGCGGTGGCATGTATACAGCCAATACCATGGCTTCAGCTATCGAGGCTTTAGGTATGTCCCTTCCCAACAGTTCCGCCCAAGCTGCTGTTTCCTCAGACAAACGTCTTGATTGTCAGCGCGCTGGGGAGGCTGTCATGCAACTGCTCAAACAAGGCATACGCCCCAGGGACATCATGACCCGCAAAGCGTTTGAAAATGCCATCACAGTTATCACGGCATTGGGGGGATCTACCAATGCGGTGCTTCACATGCTTGCCATGGCCCATGCCGCAGGGGTTAAACTAGGGATTGATGACTTCACGCGTATCGGTAAACGGGTCCCAGTTTTGGCTGATCTGAAGCCCAGTGGTAAATATGTCATGGCTGAGCTTGTTCGAATCGGAGGCCTGACTCCGCTGATGAAAATGTTGTTGGAAAAGGGTTTACTTCACGGTGACTGCTTGACGGTCACGGGTAAAACCCTGGCTGAAAACTTGGCTGATGCCAAACCTTACCCGGCTGGTCAGGATGTCATCCGAGGTTTTGACAACCCCATCAAACCAGATGGGCACCTAGTGGTTCTATACGGAAACTTGGCCGAAACAGGTGCGGTTGCCAAAATTAGTGGCAAGGAGGGGCTTCGTTTCGAAGGGATTGCCAAGGTTTTTGATTCGGAGGAAAAGGCTCTCAAAGCCATACTAGGTGGAAGCATCAAGAAAGGCCATGTTGTGGTGATTCGCTACGAAGGTCCCAAAGGAGGCCCGGGGATGCGAGAAATGCTTTCTCCCACTTCGGCGATCATGGGTAAAGGACTCGGTAAGGAAGTGGCTCTGATTACCGATGGCCGGTTTTCAGGCGGCAGTCATGGTTTTGTGGTGGGGCATGTGACCCCTGAAGCAGCAGAGGGAGGCCTGATTGGCTTGCTCAAGAATGGTGATCGGATTGTCATCGATGCGGAAAAGCGAACCATGGATGCGAAGCTTACCAAGCGCGAAATTGCCACGCGTCGCAAGCAGTGGAAAGCACCCAAAGCACGCTACACCAAAGGGGTCCTTGCCAAGTATGCTAAGCTTGTGACTTCGGCGCACCTTGGGGCTGTGACCGATGCATGAAAACCCTTGAGGGTGCAGGGATGAATCGTTCCATCAAACATGTGCGTGCCTCGATAGCATCGAAATGGTCTCAGCTCGTGCTGAAGCATTCTCCCAGGCATGGGGGATGCTGCAGTGCAAAGTGCGTCTTATTCCTGATGCTCATTGGTTTGCCGCTACTTGGTGGTTGTTCAATCAAAAAGGTAGCACTGCGTCAGGTAGGCAACGCTCTATCCGGCACAGGTAGCACCTTCTCTGCAGAAAATGACCCGCAGCTCGTGCGCGATGCCCTGCCATTTTCACTCAAGCTCATGGACGGCCTCTTGGCTGAAATCCCAGACCACAAGCCGTTGGTGATCGCTGCAACCAGTGCTTATGTCCAGTATGCGTTCGCATTCCTTCAGATGGATGCAGACCGCCTTGAATCCGCGGATTTTGAGGCGGCCCAGGCCTTAAGATCCCGCGCAGCTAATTTGTTTCTCAGGGCCAGAGACTATGGACTGGGCGGGATGGAGCTAAAACGTCCAGGTTGGGTTACGAGGCTGGCTGAAACACCCCTTGAAGCCTCTCAAGAATTAGACCGTGATGATGTGGCCCTGGCTTACTGGACAGGTGCGGCCTGGGCTGGCTTGATCAATCTCTCCAAGGAACAACCCCATCGCATTGCTGAAATACCCCAAATGGAGGTGCTGATGGATCGGGTCTTGGAGTTGGATGAAGGATGGAATGATGGAGCCATTCATGCTTTCATGATCACCTATGCCTTTGCACGTCAGGGAACCGGAGAGGATCCGGCCGATGCTGCTAAATACCATTACCGCAGAGCCCTCGAATTGAGTGAAGGACGACAAATAGGACCTCACGTTTCTCTTGCTGAATCCTTGGCCGTGCAAACACAGGATAGCGCCCTTTTTGGAGAGCTGCTTCGGAAAGCGACAGCTTTTGATGTCAACACCCATCCCGAGACAAGATTGGTCAACCTACTCATGCAACAACGTGCCCATTGGTTGCTGGATCATGAAGCCGACCTGATCTTGCCGGCTTTGGAAGATCTTCCTCCGATTGAATAGCCCGCAGGCCGCCATCATCTAACGGTCTATCAATACTTCATGAACACCTTACGTAAAATCTACTTAAATTCCTGGTTTACCCTGATTTCAAAGAGCCAGGCGCCCTTAGTTTGCTTTTTTCTGCTCAGCCTGGCTTGCACCCAGCTCGAGGCATCGGAGCGGCTTCGTCTGGGAACCCTCGTGCCCAAGGGGTCGTCCTATTTCAATCATCTCAAGCAAATGGAAGGAGTCTGGAAGCAGGCCCCTGGCGGTGGGGTTGCGGTGAGTATCTACCCAGATGGGCGTCTTGGGGGTGAAGCTGAAATGGTCAGACGGATGAGAGGGGGGCAAATCCAAGTGGGCTTGCTGACTGTAGCCGGGCTTGCTGAGATTGAACCTCGTGTTGTGGGGCTTCAGCAAGCTCCCATGATCTTCCGGTCGATCGACGAAGTTGAACATGTCATGCAGGAATTGGGTAAAGACCTTGAAATCATGATGGAACAAAAAGGCTTCAAGGTTCTTGGTTGGACCCATGCAGGCTGGGTTCACTTTTTTGCCAAGGAGCCTGTTCAAACGATTGACGATGTCAGGGCTGCTAAGTTGTTCTGCTGGGCAGGCAGCCCCGAAATCGTAGAAATCTTCCAGCATAATGGCTTTCGCCCCGTACCCCTTGAAACAAAGGACATCGTGCCTGGCTTGCAGACTGGTATGATTACTTGTGTGGCTATGCCGCCCATGGCTGCCAATTTCAGTCAAGTGGATACTCGTGCCCCCTTCATGCTCAAGGTAAACTGGGGTGCATTAGCCGGAGGGCTCGTGATGACCAAGGAAGCATGGGACAAGTTCACACCTGAGCAGGGCAAGCATTTGCTCGACGCAGCGCTCAAGGCTGTCCAATCCATTCAGGAAGATGGCTTGAAGGAAGCTGAGGAATCCATCAAGGCCATGCAGCAGCGCGGACTCAAGGTCATTGAACCGACAGGCCCCCAATTGGACCAATGGTATGCCGAGACAGCCAAGGCCTATCCTGAAATACGTGAGCGGGTCACTGAGCCGGCCATTTTCGACCGGGTCAATGACATACTCAAAAACTACCGGAATCGATGAGGATGGATCACGGTTGAGGGGAGAGAATGCGGGTTGAAACCGTGGGCAAATTGAGTCCACCGTTGTCCGATTTTAAAGTCCCCATATATGTTAGTCCAAGCGATCGCATGAGCGAAAATATGAATACTGACTCGGTTGCTCAGGGCTGGCATGCCAACCCTGTCATCCGGGTGATGAGGTCGCTCGAGAACGGCGTTCTCATATTGAGTTTGATGCTTCTCATCCTGCTTCCCTTGCTTGAGCGCATCCTCCGGGCTTCTTTTGGCACGGGCATTCAGGCTGAGTCTGAGTTTGTACTCCATTTTGCCTTAATCATCGGCATGGTGGGTGGGGCTATTGCTGCCCGAGAGAATCGATTGCTTGGTATTTCTACCCTGACGCAGTTTCTGCCTGATCAATGGAAACTGGCTGCCTCAATTTTGGCCCATGGCTGGGCCACTCTAGTGACTTGTTTGCTGGCCCTTGCAGGCTGGGAATTTGTGCTGGATGAGCGAGGCGCCGGCAACATGATTGCCTACGGTGTGGCGCGTTGGTGGATTCAAATGGTCCTGCCGGCTGGCTTTGGGCTCATGGCCTTGCGTCTGGTATGGAAAGCTGGTCCCACTTGGTGGGCGAGGTTCCTGAGCTTGGCCTTCGCATTTGCCTTGGGCCTGCTACTCAAGAAAGGAGTTATCACGCCACAGTCGTGGATGCCCGCAGCCCTCATTATGCTGGTAGCTGCCACGCTTCTTGGGGCCCCGCTTTACACGGCATTAGGTGGTGCCACCCTCCTTTATCTATGGAAAGAGGACTTTCCCATCAGTGGGATGGCCACCAGCCACTATTCCCTCTCTACCGAGGCCCTGATACCAACTATCCCTCTCTTTACTCTGGCTGGTTACTTCATGGCTGAGAGTCAGGCTTCTCGCAGACTTATGCGGGTGTTCCAAGCCATGGTTGGGCAGTTTCGGGCTGGTCCGGCTCTAGTCACGCTACTGGTGTGTGCCTTCTTCACCGCCTTTACCGGTGGCTCTGGGGTCACCATCCTGGCGCTTGGTCCGCTGCTTTTACCCATACTTGTTGCCGCCAAATACGGGGAAAAACCTTCTTTGGGTTTGATTACCGGAGCTGGTGCCTTGGGGATCCTGTTTCCGCCATCCCTCCCCATCATTCTTTATTTCATCGTCGCCAATGCCAATGTCCAGACGGGGCTTCGCTTGGAACATTTATTCCTCGGGGGACTTGTCCCTGGCATGTTGATGCTTTTTATTCTTGGGCTTTACACGCGACGTCTCATTCCAAAGGACAAATTTGCCCCCAAACCTTTTTTGCTTTCAGAACTGCTCAGTGCCTTATGGGAAGCCAAATGGGAGCTTTTCATACCGGTGGTGGCTCTGGGCGCTCTGTTCAGCGGCTGGTTCAGCACCCCGGTTGCCGCAGCGGCTCTGACGGCTTTCTATGCGCTGTTTGTGGAAGTGGTCATTCATCGTGAATTGCATCCATGGAAAGACCTGCCAAGGGTGATGTGTGAATGTGGACTCTTGGTTGGAGGCGTATTACTCATCCTAGGAGTGGCCATGAGCTTTACTAAGGATTTTCTCATTTTTGCCATGGTGCCAGATATGGCCATTGAATGGGTTTCGGCGCATGTGGAATCCAAATATGTCTTCTTGTTGGCTCTCAACGTGTTCCTGCTTCTGGCCGGCTGTCTCATGGACATCTACTCCGCCATCGTGGTGCTGGTGCCACTATTGCTGCCCCTTGGTCTCGAGTTTGGGATCGACCCCATTCACTTGGGCATCATCTTTCTGGCAAACCTAGAGCTTGGTTATCTGACACCTCCGGTCGGTTTGAATCTTTTCCTAGCTGCCTATCGGTTCGAAAAACCTGTGCTTGAGGTTGCCCGGGCTTCACTTCCTGTGCTCTTGGTATTGACCTTGAGTGTGCTCCTGATTACTTACCTGCCTTTTCTCACCACCTTGCTTCCTTATTGGATCCTGGGAGGAGCACCCTGATCGCTTCGGACTGAGGGCCTGTGACTGCAAGGCAACCTGATATCAACGGATGGCTTTCTTTGGCATGGATCAGGTTCCATGGCTTGCAATCCTCCCAAAAGCCGTGAAACATGAACCGCTATGACATTTGCTTACGTGTTGCCCGATATAAGGGATCTACTAAGTAATCCGCTATATCTGGTCATGTTTGCTTTCCAGCTTTGGATGACCGTGGATGCTGCTCGACGCCAGGAGTGGCTTTGGGTGGTTTTCAATTTTCTGTTTGGGCTTTCATCAATCTTGTATTTCTTCATGGTCTATCGTCCTGCTCGCGCCATGGAGGGTAGTGGAGCAGGGTTTGAGTGGCCTGGGGCTGCCGATCGAGAGAGGATACGAGAGCTGGAGGAAGCAATCCATCACTTAGACAAGGCTCACCATCATGCTGCGTTAGGGGATATCTATGCTGGGCAAGGCAAGTGGGATAAGGCTCACGAATGCTATGAGAAGGCTCTTGAGCGGGACGATGAAGATCTCGACATTCTGGCATCATTTGGGAAATGCCTCATTCAAATGCAGCAGCCTGAGAAAGCCATCTCGATGCTAGAAAAAGTATGCCGAGAAAATGCCGATCATGACTATGGTCAAAGTACAATGGCTCTTGGTCATGCCTGCTTATCGTCAGGTCGAATTTCTGAGGCTCAAGCTGCTTTGGAAAAAGTGCTCAAGAAGCACAACTATGCGCAGGCAAAGGTTCAGTTGGCGGAAATCTACTTGAAGGCCGATCGGCAAGCCGAAGCCATTGCCCACCTGCAGGAGGTTATGGATGATGACAAGCATGCTCCAAGCTTTGCCAGAAAACGTGACGCCTTGTGGACCCAGCAAGCCAAAGCGATGCTACGTAGCCATCAGCCAAAATAAGGCTGTCTGACCTTCGCAAAAGACGCCTGACCATGAAACCCTCTATCAAACTCTCGGCCAATACCCTCAGGTTGCTTGATCAGCTCAAGCGTTCAGACCTGCCCTCACTTGGGGCACCGCAGGGCTCAACTCAGCTGAGTCCGGGAGAAATCAGTGCGAGGCTAGATGCCCTGGCTGATGAATGGGGCTGCTGCCATGAACAAATCGTTTTACTCAAAGCGGCAGCCCTTTTCTGGCACGATCACCTGGAAGCCTCTCACGAGATCTCGCAATGCATTCACAGCCCAGAGGGGAGTTTCCTTCATGGCATGATGCACCGACGCGAACCAGATTGGCCTAACGCAAAATACTGGTTTCATCGTGTCGGCGACCACCCCTTGTATGGCTTGCTTGCCGATCGGTTAAAAGGGTTAGAGGGAGGGCAAGAGCTTGAGGAGCACCCTGTGATTCGAAATGACAAATGGGATCCCATCGCTTTTGTTGACAGGATTGAGGAGCATTTTCAAAACAGGCCAGGGGCCTTGCCTCCAACCCAACTCATGTCCATCCAGCAGGTTGAGTTTGAAACCTTGATCGAATGGATACTCAATGCCTATCAAGTCTAGGAGGCATCAGGACCGATTGGTCGCTTGGTTGGGGCTGGATTCCGAATCTAGAGTGGATGGATAGAGACTCTCCCTTGTTGCGATCCAAAGTCCAGTCAGAGTCGTTGGTATGAAAAAGATCAAGTGCATGATCAGGCCATAGGCCAATGCCACTTCCTGAGAGGGGTGGAGGTTCAGCATCGCAAAGCCAAGGATCATGCCTGCTTCATAGACGCCCCAGTAGCCTGGTGCAGCAGGGATCATGGTAGCCAGGCTCTGGAACACCACCAGAGCCATGGCACGTGCGGGATCAATCCTTAGCTCATCAAACCCCTCGCCAAGTGTCATCGCAGCCAAGGCATTGATAGACCACATAAGCCCAGAGAGCACGAGAACCCTTAAAAGACGCCATGGGTTAGCAACACTGAGCAAGCCCTCGATGAAGCCCTTCATAACCTTCTCAAGCCATGTCGACCATGACGACGGCAAGCGCAGGAGGGACAGACTCCAGAATAAAGCCTGGCGTCCCTTTTTGGGGATCAATCCAATGATCCCTAGCAGCATACACAGGGATAATACTCCCAACTTTTTCATGAACTCGAAAAGAAGGCTACCCTCGAGCACCTGCGTCCCAAGTGTGATTTGAATCTCTCCATTGAGGGGTGGCAACCAGTGCAAGGAGGCAAAGAAAAGGAGCAGCAAGGTCAGTGCATCAAACAAGCGCTCGGTTAGGATTGTCCCGAAAGCAGTGGCCATTTGGAGCCCTTGCTTTTTCGCTACGTGGGCAGCTCGCAACCATTCTCCCACCCGACCTGTAGGCAGCACATTGTTGAATGCCTGACCAACCATGATAGAACCCAGCAGGCTTTTGCAGGAAGGATCAATTTCAGCCGGGAAGAGCCACCGCCATCGCCATGCCCGCACCAAAACCCCAGTGTAGTAGACGACGATGGTGAGGATCATCCAGCCCCAATGAATCTGGGCCAAAGCCTCCCCAACCTCATCCCAGTTTAGGTAATAGACCACTAAAGCTGTGAAGAAAAAGGAAACCCCCAACCCTATGAATTGGATCCATGACTTCATGTGGAAGATGATTTTTGCTTTGCCATGAATTCGAGCCAGTCACAGGCGCGCGGCAAAATCTCATCCCAGTGAAACTGGTTGGCTTGTTTCCAGGCATTTTGCCTACAGGCTTGATAATCTGCAGGATGATTGAGGAAGTGAATCACTTCTTCTGTCAGGGCCTCTGGACTTTCCATCTTAGCCACCCTACCGGTAAGTCCGTGCAGGGTTGATTCAACGAGGCCGGCTACTGGGTAGACAACGGATGGTGTTCCCATGGCGTTGGCTTCAATGACATTGAGCCCCCAGCCTTCGCGGATGGATGTATGAAGTAAAAGGTGGGCTTGCGCTAGCGCGTTATCTTTTTCTGATTCACTCAAATTGCCTTTGAAGTGAACAACATCCCCGAGCCGTTGTTCCTGAACCAGTTGCCTCAGAAAAGGCTCTTCATCGCCACGGCCGACAATGTCAAGTGATGCAGCAATACCAAGATCCTTCAGCCTGGCAAGGGTTTGGATCGCATGTTGGATTCGTTTGTTGGGAGCGAGGCGAGATACGGTGATGAGCTTCAATGGCTCCTGGTATGTTTTATCCGGCAGTTTTGGGAGCGATCTGGTGTGGACGCCATAGGGAATCCGCTTGATCTGCCTGATACCTCGGCTGCTAAGCATCCGCTCGGTACCCTGGCAAGCTGTCCAGAACGGGATGTTTCGGTAGATTAAATGGGTCAGCCATTCCTGTAGCTGCCCTAATTGGGCTATGGGGGCAGGATAGAAAGCAGACCAGATCGGACCCAAAACCTCGTGAATGTAGGCCACACAGCGAGTTTGTGTCCACCATGGCGCCAACCAGGGGATACCGTGATGTTGGTCGATCACTAGATCAAAACTTGGCTGCCTGGCGTACCAACGCCATGCATGGTAAATGGAAGTGCCCATGCTTCCCCCGCGTCGTATGCGAACTCCATGCAGAAGCGTTTCGGTGGCTGCGTCCTTGAATGCATTGGCATACCACCACACCTCGTGTCCCCGATCTGCCAGGGCAGCCAGGTAGCCCAGTGAAACACGCTCTGCCCCGCCCGCTGCGGGGTTTTCGGGGTCTCTCCAGTTGAGCATCAGGAACCTAAGTGGTCGTTGCATGCTTTTGAGGCGGATTGATGCGGCATCACATCAAATCTAAGCAGGACATTAAGGGTTGCATCCTTGGAAATCGAGTCGGTAAGTTTCACTTTTTATCGTCAGGATATCGTCATTTTCCTCAGATCGCTTCTGAACAGATAACCGGCCATGACCTCATTATTATCCAATCCTTCTGATCTGCCCGGGCCGGTATGGGAAGATCTAGCTTGTCGCAAGCGAATCGAACGGGTTGTGGCTCTTGCTCAGAAACATCTGCTTGGCCTTCAAGAGGAAGAGGGTTTTTGGGTTGGTGAGTTGATGGTCGACGTGACTCTTGTGGCCGATATGCTCTGTTACCATCACTGGAATGGTAAGGTGGATCCCATTTGGCAGGCCAAGGCCCTCAACCACATCTTATCGTGTCAATTACCAAGCGGAGGCTGGAGTCTTTATTACGGTGGCCCGGCCGAGGTCAATGCGACCATCAAGGCTTACCTGGCCCTAAGGCTTGCTGGGCTCACCGAAAATGATCCACGTCTGCTCAAGGCTAAAGAAGCAGCTTTGGCATTAGGCGGGATACCAAGGCTGAATACTTTTTCCAAACTTTACCTAGCCTTGTTCGGCCTCTTCGCATGGGAACATTTGCCTACCATCCCATGTGAAATCATCCTCATGGGTCGATGGTTTCATGTTAACTTTCATGAAATGAGCAACTGGACTCGCAGCATGCTGGTCCCTTTGTCCATTATCAACCATTACAAGCCAACCAGGAACCTACTCCCTACGGGGGGGCTTGGTGAGCTTTATCCCGAAGGTTTCCAAGAGCAGGATTTGCGGCTGCCACGGGATCCCCAATTATTTTCCTGGCGGAACCTCTTTCTCCAACTGGACAAACTCAATAAGCTGGCTGAGCGATTTGTCGGGTTGGGTTGGCATCCCTTTCGTAAGCGCGCACTGCGTCGATCTGAATCATGGATGCTGGAGCGCTTTGAGCGCACTCAGGGCCTTGCCGCTATTTTTCCGGCGATGCTCAATTCCCTGATAGCACTCAAATCCATGGGTTATCACAAGGACCACCCACAGGTGCTGAGGGCTGAGCTTGCATTGAAAGCACTGGAGCACCACACCGACCATTCGCTTCGTATCGAGCCTTGTTTTTCACCCGTCTGGGATACTGCTATCGCCAGCATCGCTCTGCACGCATCGGGTATCCCTGCCGAGCATCCTGCCTTGCGCCGGGCGGCATCTTATTTGGTAGATAAGGAAATTCGTTTTCGTGGTGACTGGGCTATCAAGAATCCCGTTGATGTGGAACCCAGTGGCTGGGCTTTTGAGCATGAGAATCAATGGAATCCGGATGTGGATGACACAGCAATGGTTCTGCTGGCGCTCAGGCGCTTGCAACTCAATCCCGACCCAATCACTCATTCCTCCTTCAACCGGGGACTCAATTGGTTGATTACCTTCCAGTGCCGCGATGGCGGATGGGCTGCTTTTGATAAGGATTGTACGCGGAGCATCATGGAAAAGGTTCCATTTGCCGACCACAATGCCATGCTTGACCCAGAATGCTCGGATATCACTGCCCGTGTATTAGAATTACTCGGTGGAGAAGGGTGGGCACAGGATCACTTCCAGATCGAGAAGGCGATCAGATACCTCAAGGATAATCAGGAAGCTGATGGATCCTGGTATGGTCGATGGGGGGTAAATTACCTGTATGGAACCTGGCAGGTCATCAGAGGACTGGATTCCCTTGGGGTTGACATGACCCAACCCTGGGTTGAGCGAGCCTATCAATGGCTTGAATCCGTTCAGCATGAGGACGGTGGTTGGGGGGAAAGATGCGACAGCTATGAGGATCCGCGGTTCAAGGGCAGGGGACCGAGCACCCCATCTCAGACCGCCTGGGTCGTCATGGCTCTGAATACCCTGGGAGATCCTTCGCGCCCAAGTCTGAGACGCGGCGTGGATTACTTGCTGAAAAAACAGGTTGAGGATGGATCCTGGCTCGAAGAGGAAACGACTGGAACTGGCTTTCCCAAGGTCTTTTACCTGAAGTATGACATGTATCGTAACACCTGGCCCTTACTTGCGCTTGCTGAATACAGGGATCTAGCTCAGAAGTGCAGCAGCCAGCCCTGATGGGGCAGTTTCAAAAGCGATCCATGGAACCAACAGGACAGCCCTTGCTATGCTTTGCCTTGCATCAGGAAGCCAAGTGCTTTCAGGTCAATAGCCCATGGTCTACCTGCATCACGGGCATGGGGTCGCAGGCGGTCGAAGCCACTCTTCCGGCATGGGTCCAACGCCTGAAACCCTCCCTTTTAATCTGCGCTGGACTCGCTGGCGGACTGGATCGGTCTCTTGAAGTGGGGCAACTGGTCCTGGATGATCCGGATTGTGCCCTACCTCAGCCAGCACTCAGGCAACTACTTAGGCTTGAAGGGATTCAGCGAGGCAGGGTGGCATCCTCTTCGACCATACTGATTCATGCGGAGGAAAAAACAGCCATGCGGGAAGACTGTGGAGCCATGGCTGTGGACATGGAATCATCCTCCATTCGGGCCATTGCTGAAAAAAACAGCCTCAAGTGTGTAACGATTAAGGCCATATCGGACACTGCAAACCAATCACTTCCCATGGACTTTAATCGATACATGAATCCTTCGGGTGAGATGGTCCTTTCCAGCGTGGTGATGGATTTGATGCGTCAGCCTGGAAGCATCCTGCCCATGATTCAATTTCATCGGCAGGTCCAGAAGGCTACCAGCCGACTCGGGGCTGCCCTGCAAGCATGGGCGGCGGTTCACTCAGGGGAATAAGGTTTGTTTATGCAGCCATGCAACACAAACAGGCCGGCGTTGAAGCCGGCCTGTGCGTCTAAAAAACCAAGAATGATCAGATATTATTGGTCGTATTGCCCCAGACTGCGGATCCAAATGTTACGGAAGCGCATTGGATTGCTGTGATCCTGGAGTTGGATAGGTCCCTTGGACGGATGGGGATCGTTGTAATTGCCAACACCTCTGTGGCGCGTGGGGCCGGGGTATTCCTGTTTGTGATGGAGCAATACCCCATTATGTATCACGGTGACACAGGCTTTCTTCGCAATTTTTCCGTCTTCCCAGCGAGGTGCCTCAAAAATGATGTCGTAGGACTGCCAGGCTCCAGGGACTTTGCTGGCATTCGCTAGGGGAGGCAGATGCCCATACATGGCTCCAGCTTGCCCGTCTGCATAGGTAGGGTTGTTGAAAGAGTCCAGCACTTGGACCTCGTATTTCCCATAAATGATGACCCCACTGTTGCCTCGCCCCTGACTGTTGCCTTCGACCACGTGAGGGGTAGCAAACTCAAGGTGCAACTGAAAATCTCCAAAATCGTCTCGTGTCTGGATCGATCCCGACCCTGGAGCAACTTCCATGTATCCATTTTCTACCTTCCAGTTGGCAGGTTTGTTGCCGTTCCGCCACATGGACAGGTCTTTGCCGTCAAAGAGGACGATGGCATCTGAAGGTGCTGGGGCTGAGTGACTGAAGGTGGTTCCGGGGGTGACCACCGAGGGGCTAGGGCGATCCTTGTCATGAACTCGCCATTTCTGGCCTGGAATCATGGGGGTGTCGGTGTAGCCGATTGGAGCATCTGCACCATGGGCTGTCAAAGCGAACGCCCCTAGGAGGGAAGCATGAATGAGGAATGTTTTCATAGAAATTGTGATGGGTTATCAGGCAGTAGGTTTGACAGTCTTGGAAACCAATTTCAAGACCAATTGCAAATACGCGAAGCCCTTGATGCTGCATGCGCATCACCAAGCCTCCGGTTTTCTTGGCCTATCAAGGGCTTCCTCTATCGAACCCGATAAAACTGAACCAACTGGCTCATGGTCACCGCATGAGGGCTGGTTGCTGTGGTCAGGTCAGACCAGGGGCCAGCAGGGGAAGTGGCTACCTGCAAACGCCCCTGACCTTCCCAGGATAAGACTAATTGATTAGATTCTCTGCGAGTGACAAGGGTAGTCTCGGCAGGGATCACATGGATTAATCGCTGAAGGGGGGCTGCAAGGTTGCCGGCTTGATCTATGGCTGTGTAAATAAGGGTATAGGAGCCAACTTGGTTGATATCAAGATCACCCTCAACCGTGTAGGTTAAATCAGTGTCGAGGTTGTCGCTCACGCTCACTCCAGGATCCACAAAAGGAGTGCCTTGAATTAATTCGATGGAATCAAGACCCAGCAAGGTAAGCACGGGTGCTTCGGTGTCCGAGGGTGGGGAGACCACTATTGGGAAGTCGGCAGCATTCCCCGGAAGAGTGACATTCATACCTTCCAGAGCCACGCCATCTCCATCTGGGTCTCCTAGCTCTTCGCCGTTGGTAAATCCGTCTCCATCTGAATCCAGCGCCGCCAGCGCAGAGGTCCAGAATGCAGGCCCTTGCCGAAGGGCCAAGGCCACGTCTTGCCCAAAGGCGTTCCTGGGTCCACCCCCCGAAGACCTTACGTGGCAGTTCGCGCACCGATTGACCATCCCGTTGGGCATCATACTAGGGAATGAGCTTCTAGCACTTAAAGTGCTGTGGCCTATTAGAAGCAGCACCAATGTCATCCCAAGCTTGCCGACTCGTTGGCTCCATGCAGGGTTTTTCATAATCACTCGCAGAATGTGCCACAGCCACCTCGGTCGTCAAATTTTATTAATATTAAATAAATAAAACATGAAAACCAGTCATCATGAGCTTTTGAAATAAGGTAACTTCTTTCCAGAAGCTTGCACTCATGAGCACCCTGTCTGCTGAACGATCAGACTGAGTGTTGGGTCGCTGACACGCTTACTTGGCTTGGAGATGAAAGTCGGCAAAATCAATGAAACGATTCCAATCCCAAGGTTCTATGGAATGACCGCCCTCTCGAATATGGTAACCCACTTGAGACTCGATGATGGGTTCGCCGACTTCAGGTAGTTCCATGGATGTCAGGCCCTTCTTACCGAGAAGGCGATAGACTTCACTTGCATGGTAAGCTGATAGGTACTCGCCTCGTCCGTCTGCCCAGGTATCCTCCGTGGCGCTATGGACGTAGACAGGCCTAGGCGCAATGCATGCCAGGAGCATGTGTTGATCAATTGGCAAGTCATCTTCCTGTTCCACGAACTTCCAGGCATTTCGGCACAGCCAATAGGGAAAGCGGGTTACCATCTTTTTGAGCGTTTCACCAGATTTGCGACGCCACAGAGCAGCACCCGCGCAGCCGGACTGGGCTGAAATAGCCAAGGCGAAACGTTCGTCCTGGGCGGCTGTCCAAAGGGTGGCCTTGCCCATTTTTGAATGTCCCATGATCGCGATCCGGGTATGGTCGATGTCCGAATCGGTTTCCAAATAATCCATGGCACGGCTTGCTCCCCAGGCACAGGCCGATAGCACACCCCATTCATGTGCCTTGGGGAAACTTTGACCCTCAGGGTAGAAAAGCTTGTGAATGCTGTTCTGAAATTCTACCTCGTTGTGTCCAACCAGATCCTGTTGATAAACAGCACAAAATCCGTAGCCGCGATCCAATAGCTGTCCGAGAGGCCAGCCATTCTTGAGAAAACCAGGACGGGAAGTCGAAGCGTCAAAATCATTGGATTGGGTGTTATTGAAGCTGTGCTTGAAAAATGCCGGTACTGGCTTTTGAGCTTCATTAGGCACGAAAACAAGGAAATGCATGCTCAACCGCCCTTTGGCGTTTTCAAGATGGATCTTGATATCCTTCCGAGTGGCCTTGCCTCCCATAAACCCCCTGTCCTCCTGTGCCAACTCATAGCTTACCTTGATGGGGGTAGCTGGTTCGGGGACTTTGCCATAAATTAAGTTGGCAAAGAGTGACAGGATTTCAGGTCTTCGAACCCGCATCCAATCCTCTGGTGTCCTGACAGGATGCCCAGAGGAGGTCACCAGCAAAGGTGGCAGATCATACGCCGGGAGCCGCGATTCGTCGTATTGTACGTCTTTGTCATATTCTTTGGCTTCCCGCGCCATAGCTGGGCTGCAGTAGCCAAAGCAAAGCAGTGCCATGATCAGTTTGAGGTGCATGACCAAGGTTGGCTGCTGACCGCCTTCATCTGCAAGTGGAAAATAGGACACAGCAATCTCAAGCCTCCGCGATAAGCTGGGTCGTTTCGGGTAAACCAAGCACTCAGCCTCTGGTCATCTGAAGGCGAGGAACATGTCCTGAAGCTTATTGCACAGCTTTGGACCGTGTTGCAGGGCAGCGGTGTTGGCGCCATCTTGCTGCATGCTCCTCCTGAAATGCAAAGGACGGTTCTCCTTGTCGGAGAGCCGCCCTTTGTCTTATTACCGAGCTGGATGTGAGTTACTTGATTTCGCGAATCTTGATGTTGCGGAATGCCACCTCGTTCCCATGGTCTTGCAGGCAAATGTGGCCTTTGGTTGGCTTGCCAAAATCCTTGTAAACTTTGAATTTACTCTTTTCTACCTGCTTATTCCAATCCTCACTGCCTTTGACATACTCGCAATATTTGACTCCGTTCATGTATTGCTCACAGCGTTCTGGAGTGATTAAGACACGCAGCTGGTTCCACTCACCAACAGGCTTGGTGGCATCACTGCTGGCTGGGTAGAGCTGATACAACCACCCTGCCTTCTGGGGATCGTGGCCATCGACATTGTCTTGGATCTGGATTTCTGGTCCGGTTTGCCATGGTGCGCTCTCTGTTTCGAGAACGTGATACATCAAACCGCTATTGCCACCCTTGGAAATTTTATACTCAAGGATGAGTTCAAAACTGTCGTATTGTTTTTTGGTGACGATATCGCCAGCACCTTGCTTGACCCAAACGATAGCGTCGTCCTTAATTTGCCAACCATCACCTAGGCTTTCTTTTTTGTAATTGCGCCATCGATTGAGGTTTTTCCCATTGAATAAAAGTTTCCATCCATCTTCCCGCTCGCTTTTGGTTAACCGGTTGACTTTTGTATCCTGCGCTTGATTAGACGGCTGCCAGGCAAAACAACCCAGAAGCATAACAAGGAGGCCTACTCGCAATGTGATGAGATTTACTTTGTTCATGATCGTTTGTTCATGGGGATCATTTCATGGTCCGAGGGCGCTTTCAACCCTATTCACTTGGCCGTCTGGGCGAATTTGACGACTTTTGAAATTTCATCCCCAACAAACTTTTGGGCCATTGAATCAAGTCCGAATCGCGACATTCGGCTGCATGCCATGATGGGGCCCAATAACAGGAATCATGACCAATCTCAGGGTGATGTGGCTGGATCTGGTGAATCAGGAAGGCTTACTTTAATTCGTAGCCTTCAGCGCGGATGGTAGTGGGTTGATGGTCCTAAGCTTGAGCACACCCTCCTGGGATACATTACCGGTCAGCGTGAAGGTCATGTAAGGTTCAATGGCCTCGTAAGCGGGAAGCTTGGTGAAGTCAAAAACCTCAAGAAGCGCCTCGGTAAAAGCTTCCGACTCAGCTGTTACCCCCCAGTTTTTGAAGAGTGAGGCAGGATCCTGACGAGCCTGTTGATAGAAGAGTCGAATGAGGGTCTCCTGATTTTGATAGGCAAGGTAGCCGTTCTTCAAGCCTCCGACTGCTTGGGACGCCTCCTTGAAATGAGCTGATTCGGCGAGAGGAAGGTCGGGGGAACGCTTCCCTCTCAGGTAGGTCTCAATCATCTCAAAATGGCTTGAAAAAGCTACATAGCGACCCGCTGCGGCAAAATGCAGGCCCATGCCTTCGCCCGTTTTTATGTCCGTCTGACCGGATGGAAGGGTGATCGAGTAAATCTTGCGACCAAGAAATGACCTTTCCTTGAAGGCCCCTGCATCCGAAGCAATGAGGCCGCTGGCAGCGATGAAAGCTTTGGTCAGGGCTTCTGGGTTAGGGCTGCCAACCAAATAGAGATCTGGCTGGGATAGCAAATCTTCCATGGAAGTGGATTTTGGAGGCCACTGAACAGTGATGATGTCATCTCCCAAATTGTTGATGAACTCACTGCGAAAATCGAAATTGGGATCACGGTCTTTTCCTAGAAAAGTCATCGACAGCCGCAGCATTTCCGAAGCTTGAGGGGAAATGCTCTCCAACATGCCTTCTAATGTCGTCCACGCTTGGCGCAGGTCCAGGCGGATGCGTTGAAAGCTGGCCACATCGCCCGAAACAAAGGTTGGTGGAGCGCTATCGGCTGGTTTGATCTTCACGAGGTCTAGTAGCCCTCCATTGGGATTGGAGGTTTGAATCATCATGTCGAGTCCTGTATGAGCTTGATTTGAAAAAGCTCCGAAAGCGAAACCCTTGATAACTTCCAACTTAAGCGCTTTGAGTATACTAGATGGAGTTGGAATCAATGCAGCCATCGGATTCGAGGGATCTGGAGCAGGTGTACTGCGAGTGAGTTGGTTGGCGATTGAATCGAATAGAGGGGTCCAGTTTACCCAGCCTTTGATTAACATTGGGTTGAGATGCTCTGTGGCCAATGACTGATACGCAGGTAGGGAGCCAAGAGGGTTTTTATCAAAGGTGCCCTGGTGGATATTTCGTATCAGGTCCGCCAGGAGTGCTTTGGATGTGGTGGCCAGGAAAATTGATTCGGCCTGCATGAGGTGGAGTTGGAGATTCCCCGAGTCACTCGCCTCACCGGTGAACGGAGCGGCGAAGCCAAGGTCCAAACTATAGAGTGTTTCCTCCTCCATAGGGGTCATGACCATCTTGGTTCCCTCATTGGAGAGCTGTTGTCTCAGCTGCTCGAATAATTTGCCAAGAGCTTCTGATTGGCTACCGCTGTCTACAAGGATAACGGGATTGATCCTCAGCTCCTCTCCTGGAGCAGGAACCAGTGCCAGAGTGGTTTGTCCTTCGACCAATCCCACGAGTTCTTTGAGATTAAAGCCAATGCGCTTTTCCCACGGTCCCAGGTAGCGCTCCATGATGATCTTCTCGGCATGGTCGCGAAATGGTTGCATGGCAGGATCATGCCACAGTTCGGCCACGCCCCGTGTCAGGGCTTGCTTCGTAGCCTGGGTGTTGGGTGATGTGACAAAGGCCCACGTTGAGGCAGGCAGTAACGATTCTGAGGCTGGGAGCGCCGCCCCGTGGATGAATTGGAGCAGTGGGCCATGCAGCAGTAAAAGAACAAGCAGTCTGCCAAAGGATTGATTAAGGAACTTATGCATAGGTTATTTCAATGGATATTTCAGAGTCGATTGATGAGGTGGGTTTCTCACGGTTTCATGAAAAGTCGGATACCCACATAAATCATGAGGACGGCGAAACCTTTCTGCAGGTGGGCAGGTTTAATATGCTGTGTCATCCAGGCTCCAAGGTAGCTACCCACGATAGCCAGAGGAACGACTGCCAGGACGATCTTCCAATCAACATTCCCCTGCTGCAAGTGCTTGGCTGATCCCATGATGGCAGTAGGGACGATGATGGCTAGGGAAGTCCCGATGGCGGTCTTGATGGGCAGTCCCATGAAATAGGTTAGAGCCGGCACAATGATGATCCCCCCGCCAACCCCAAACAACCCGCCAGTGATGCCGCTGATGACGCCGATGAGGCTGTAGATGATGAACTGCATCAAGTGCCTCCTTCTTAGTTCATTTCGATATGTTTCTCAATCATTTTCATGGATTCATCCTCGGTTGCTTGCTACAACATGGTGGCTCATGAGTGTGATTCAACTTTGCTATCATACTTGGGATGATCGGCGATGCACTGTATCCCTTGGTCCGGGGGTGCATCGCATCGGCAGCGGTTCGGCGAATGAGTTAGTGATAGACGATCTATCCGTTGCCTCGCACCATTGCACCCTGTCTATCGGACAAGACGGCAAGGTCTTGCTGCAGGATTCGCAAAGTTCCAATGGAACTTTCCTTGATGGAGAGGCTATCGACCAAGCCCAAGTCACACCCGGCCAAACACTCAGCCTGGGTTCATTCATGATCAAGATCACTGGCAGTGATTCAGCGCCCCCAGTCACCCTCGAACCGGATCGGGTGAGTCACCCACTCCCGGACGGCAGCTACAGCTGTTTACGTCATCACCAGGATCGTGCCCTCTACGAGTGCTCGGCTTGTTCTGGACTTTCTTGTCAACGCTGCACGCCTTCTTCCGGTGAGGCACCCATTTGTCCAGATTGTGGTCAAACCTGCTCTTTGATCGACTGGTCCGGGCTCTCCATGACCCATCAAGAGGCCCTGACTGGGATGATCCCAGAACGGGTGAATCAGGCATGGGCTTCCTGGCAGCGCTGGAGAGAAAGCAGGAAGGCCTCGGGTGAATCAGGGGAGAGAGAAGCCAAGGACTGAGGACCCTGTTTTCGGGCTTCTTTATCCGATCATTCCTCTTCTTTTTGATAAGGTGAGCTCAGATTGAAATAAATGCCACAGCGAGGTCGCCCTTGCTCAGTTTGGCTTAGCATAATGGTGACATGACGGTCCAAAGCAATCCCATGCCTAAGATCAGCTCCACGACTTTCGAAGGCACCGATGGCTTTTGCCATCAGGGATTGGATTGATCGCATGCATTGATCAGGGGTTTTGTTCAGGCAAACCACATACTTGTCATATGCCCTGATGGCACGATCCATCTCTTGCTGGAAGTCCTCTACACGCCACTGCATCGGGAAGAATCTTAGCCCAACGGGTAGGAGGTTTCAACTGGGTAACATGCCTGATGCCCAAGACATTTGGTCTTGGGAGTTTTGGAATCGGTAAGGTAACCGCATTGACTTGACCTCAGTGGTTTTTCTATGGTTCTCCTACAACTTGGAACGATTTCTATGGACATCATTGAGCAATTGCTGATCTTGCAGGATCGAGATCAAAAAATCATCCGGATGGAAGAGGAGTTGTCCAGGGTGGAACCCGAAAAAGCGGCCCTGATGACTCGATCGGAGACCGCCCAGCAGGCATTGACCGATGCTCGGAAGCAAGCGCAACATTTGGAGTCCCAACGCAAGGATTTGGAGCTTGAAGTGGAGAGCAAGCAGAAACAAATCGAAAAATATGCCTCTCAGCAGCTTGAAACCCGCAAAAATGAGGAATATCAAGCTCTAGCCAAGGAAATAGAAACCTGCAAAGGGGATATCCTCCTTCTGGAGGATAAGGAATTGAACCTCATGGAGCAGGCCGAGTTGCAGCAAGGTGAGGTGGCACTGGCGGCTCAGGCAGCCCAGGAGGCATCCGCTCGAACCCAGACTTTGATAGCAGAGCTGGAGGAGCGAGCTTCGCGTCACCTCCGAGACCTTGATGGTCTCAAGATTGACCGTGCCCAATTATCCGAAAAGGTTGAACCTGGATTGCTGGATCGTTATGAGCGCCTGTTGAAGAAGAAACGCGGCAAAGTGGTCGTGGGGGTCAATCGGGGTGTCTGCGGGGGCTGTCACATGTCTCTCCCAACCCAATCCCAGGTCGCCTGCAAGGCCCAGAAGGAAGTGGTGCAGTGTCCGAACTGTGGCAGAATCCTTCACTACACACGTGATATGGAGCTCAATCTGTGAAAATGCGTTTTCGATCTATTACCCTCACTCACTTGATATCGGCTTTACCCCTTCTTTTGCTGGTAGCCTGCAGCACTGTCCCCGAAACAGGTAGACGGCAAATCATCCTCCTGTCGGCTCAGCAGGAAAAGCAACTGGGTTTCAGTTCGTTTGAAACCATGAAATCCAGTGTCCCCATAAGCCAGGATGCGGCCCAGCAGGCCATGGTAGAAAAGGTCGGTCGGCAGATTGCTGCGGTCAGCGGCTTGGGGCAAACCCAATGGGAATTTGTGCTTTTTGACAGCCCGGAGGCCAATGCTTTTTGCCTGCCTGGTGGCAAAGTTGGGGTTTTCACTGGGATCCTGCCCATCACGGTTGATGAGTCAGGCCTGGCCACAGTGCTTGGGCATGAAGTGGCTCATGCGGTGGCCCGGCATGGGGCCGAACGTGTCTCCGAAGCAATGATGTTACAGCTTGGGGGGGGTGCCTTGCAGGCGGGGCTTGAAGCCTACGGCTACGATACCAAGACCCAGGCTGCAGCAGCCACGGTTTATGGCATGACCACCCAACTGGGCCGGGTTTTGCCCCATAGCCGATCTCAAGAGAGCGAGGCGGATTACATGGGGCTGCTATTCATGGCTCGAGCCGGCTACGATCCTCAGGCTGCGGTGGCTTTTTGGGAGCGATTTTCTCAAGCCAACCAGGCTGCTGGCGGGGCTTCAACCCCCTGGTTTCTCCGAACCCACCCATTGGATCGAGACAGGATAGAGCAATTGCAGCGGTGGGTTCCTGAGGCGAGGGCACAAATGCCGTCCCCCGGGCAGCCTTGAGCGACAGGTTGGTCGACTACCAGTTGCGTTAGGCCCCAAAAAGGGCAATGATTCACCCAGTTTTTGTTTGATATGATATGAATGCAGGTATTACCGCCATCAATGAAGCCGTCAAGGAGGCCAGTTCTTTCATTCAGCCACTGTTGAGTGAGATTAACAAAGTGGTGATTGGCCAGAGGTATCTCGTAGAAAGATTGATTGTGGGGCTCCTTGCCGATGGGCATGTGCTCCTGGAAGGTGTTCCTGGATTGGCCAAGACGACCTCGGTCAAAGCACTGGCCAACGCCATGCACATTGGGTTTTCAAGAATCCAATTCACGCCTGACATGCTCCCAGCCGATGTGGTGGGCACCCAGATTTACAACCCTCAATCAGGGGAATTTACCACCCGCCAAGGACCGGTTTTCGCCAACATCGTTCTGGCTGATGAAATCAATCGCGCTCCTGCCAAGGTGCAAAGTGCCTTACTTGAGGCCATGCAGGAACG
The DNA here is from genome assembly GCA_023257935.1 of Verrucomicrobiota bacterium. Lineage (GTDB taxonomy): Bacteria > Verrucomicrobiota > Verrucomicrobiia > Limisphaerales > AAA164-E04 > UBA7971. The sequence continues at coordinate 5,046 of JALRAZ010000454.1, read as the reverse complement.
CCAGGTAACCATCGGTGACAAGACTTATAGCTTACCGAGCCCCTTCCTGGTGCTGGCGACCCAGAACCCGGTCGAGCAGGAAGGTACCTACCCCTTACCAGAAGCTCAGGTGGATCGCTTTATGCTCAAACTCAGGATTGATTACCCTTCCCGGGATGAGGAACGTCAAATTCTGGATCTAATGGCTAGAACGGGGCATCCTCCTCAGGCCGCTCCGGCCGTAGATACTGAGCAAATCATCAAAGCTCGATCGATCATCAACGAGGTTTATGTTGATGAGAAAGTGAAGGATTACATCGTGGATTTGGTTTGTGCGACCCGAAATCCAGAATCCTATCAGATCCAGCTCGGAGAAATGATCCAGCTGGGTGCTTCGCCTCGAGCAACCATTGCTCTGACCTTGGCTGCCAAGGCCCATGCATTCCTTAGGGGTCGAGGCTATGTCACGCCTCAGGATGTCAAGAGCATCGGTCTTGATGTGCTCAGGCATCGCGTCAGCATTACCTTTGAGGCTGAAGCCGAAGAACAGACTAGCGAATCAGTGGTTCAGGCAATTTTCGATGCCCTGCCTGTGCCTTGAGGTGATTGATCCCACCCTCTCTGGTGTGATGCCCCAATTGGTTCAAGGCACTCATGACTCATGATCCCAAAGGAGATTCTCAAAAAAATCCGACAGATTGAACTGCGCACCAAGCGGCTGGTCAGTGAATCGACCGCGGGTAAATACCACAGCGTCTTCAAGGGGCAGGGGATGCATTTTGATGAGGTGAGGGAATATCAGCCCGGTGATGATGTCAGGGCCATCGACTGGAATGTGACCGCCAGGATGCATCATCCCTTCATTAAGCAGTTTGTGGAAGAGCGGGAGCTAACCTTGATGCTGGTGGTTGACCTCAGTGGGTCAGGGCTCTTTGGATCAGGTGAACAGTCCAAGCGCGAACTGGCTGCCGAAATCGCCTCGGTGTTGGCTTTCGCTGCGATTCGCAATAACGACAAAGTCGGGCTGATACTCTTTACCGACGAAGTGGAAAAATACATCCCACCCCGGAAGGGAAGATTTCATGTGCTCAGGGTCATCCGCGACATCCTTTATTTTCAACCCCAGAGTCGGGGCACGGACATCAATCAGGCACTCCAATTCTTAGGAAGGGTGACCAATCATCGAGCGATTGCCGTGATCATTTCCGATTTTATTGGCCAATCTGCCCCAACGCGCCAGGAAATGCAGGCACACCTGCTCAGGGAAGCGGTGCTTTCAGATGTGCTCAAGTATGCTTCAATCACCGCACTCAGGCAGGCTCATAGACGTCACGACGTGGTCGCTGTTCAGGTAAGCGATCAATTCGAGATGCATCTACCCGCAATTGGCAGGGTGGTCCTGAAAGATGCTGAAACCGGACAGGTGGTTGAGGTCGACACTGGCGATCCTCGCAAACGGGCCGCCTTTGCTAGCAAGCAGAAAAAAGCCCAGCATGAGTTGGGGAGGATTTTTCGTTCTGTGGGTATTGATGCAATTCAGCTGATCACAGACCAGCCCTACGATTTGGCGTTGGCACGTTTTTTTGAAACTCGGGAAAAAAGGAGATCCCGGGGATGACCACCAATGCTCCAGCGCTTATCCTTCCCGACGCCCCCGAAGATTCGGCGGTGCCATCGTCCTTGCATGATATCCGACCTCCTTTGGACATCTTTTCCCCCTGGGATTACGTGATGTGGTTGCTGGTAGGTCTGATCTTGGTGGCCCTGATTTACGGTCTCTGGACCTACTGGCTCAAGCGCAAGAGAACCCGCCAACAGTTGCAGGAGACTGCCTCTAGGATCCCTCCCAACGAAAAGGCCAGGCAACGTCTTGACGCTGCTCTAGACCATCTTCACGACCCTCGGTTTTTCTGTATCCTGGTTTCCGATGCCATCAGGAGTTACTTGGAAGAGCAATTCGAACTGAAAGCACCGGAGCGGACGACCGAAGAATTTCTCGATGAGCTCAAGCATTCCACGCGCCTGGATCTTGCTCAGAAACAAATGCTGGATCAATTCCTCACGCAGTGCGATATGGCCAAATTTGCCCGTGCAGACATGATGGGAAAGGAGTTGGAAACCCTTCATGCCATGGGAATCAAATTTGTGCAGGACACGGACTATGGATTGATGGCTACCGAGGGATTGGGGCATCAAGGCCCTGATCACGCTACCAATAAGTTGGATCATTCCGGGCAGTAAACGTCATGAATTTCAATTTTGGAAATCCTGCCCTGTTGCTGCTATTATTGGCTTTGCCTTTTCTGGCTCGATGGAGGAGTCGCAGGGTCAAGGACTCAGCGTTTCTTTATTCCTCAGTGACTTTGCTTCGTGGCGTTTCCAATCTCAGGCAGTCTCGATCCAGAGTCCTCCTAGGGCGCATGCGTTGGCTTATCTTGGTGTGTTGTCTTGTTGCCATGGCTCGCCCCCGTTTGAGTGAGGGGAGAACTTCAGTCAAGGCAAGTGGTATCGACATGGTGATTGCCCTCGATCTCAGCATGAGCATGGCGGCGATGGACTTTGAACTTAAAGGCGAGCGTGTCAATCGCCTGGACATTGCCAAGAATGTTCTCGATGGATTCATTGAGAAACGCAAAAACGACCGCATGGGGCTGGTTGCCTTCTCAGGGCGTGCCTACATTGCGGCTCCTCTGACCCTCGATCATGACTTTTTCCGGATGAACCTAGATCGCTTGGAATTAGGTATCGCCGAAGATGGCACAGCGATCGGGTCAGCCCTGACTGCTGCCCTGAACCGTCTGCGGGAAGTGGAATCCAAAAGTCGTATTGTGATCCTTATGACTGATGGTCAGAACAACGCAGGTAAAGTTTCCCCCTTGATGGCTGCGGAGGCTGCTCAGGCGCTCGAGGTCAAAGTCTACACCATCGGGGTTGGCACCAAAGGTACAGCCCCCTATCCGCAAAAGGATCCATTTGGGCGAACGGTCTTTGTGCAGACCAAGGTGGATATCGATGAAGAGACCCTTCAGGCAGTGGCCGAAAAAACTGGTGGTCAATATTACCGCGCCGATAACACCCAGAGCCTTGAGCAAATCTATAACGAGATCGATCAGCTCGAAAAAACCGAAGTGGAGATGCAGCAATACACGCGCCACGAGGAACTTGCTTCCTGGTTCATGCTGCCTGCATTGGTGTTGTTGCTGTTGGAGATGATTCTGCAGCACACCTTGTGGAGGAAATTGCCATGAGTGCGGAGAGTGACTTTCGTTTCGAGTATGCCAGGATTCTGTGGTTGATGGCCACAACCGTTCCTGTCCTTTGCCTGTTCCTGTGGTATGCCTGGCAACGCAAGAAGGAACTGATTCGGCAGTTTGTCAAATCCAGGTTGTTGGCCTCCCTGACTGTTGGGGTTTCCTGGCGAATGCAACATATCAAATCACTCTTGCTGGTGGTCGCGGTAAGCTTTCTCTTCATTGCCTTGGCAAGGCCTCAATGGGGTTTTTCGTGGCAAGAATCGACCCAGCGTGGTTTGGACATCGTGGTGGCCGTGGACACTTCTAAAAGTATGTTGGCTGCTGACCTGGCTCCGAGTCGCCTTCAGAGGGCCAAGTTGGCCTGTCTAGACCTGATGGATTTGGCGCGTCAGGATCGTCTGGGTTTGGTTGCCTTTGCGGGGACCGCATTCCTTCAGTGTCCCTTGACCGTTGATGACCAAGCCTATCGCCAGAGTGTCGAATTGCTCAGTACTGATTTAATACCTCAAGGAGGGACCTCAATGGCTGCGGCCATCGAGAGTGCCTTGAGTGCATTTGATAAGGATGATGACAACTACAAGGCCATCATCCTGATGACCGATGGGGAAGATCATGACGAAGGAGCCATGGCCGCTGTGGAGCGAGCCCAGGACATAGGTTGCCTGGTCTTTGCGCTGGGACTTGGCACGCCTGAGGGGGAGTTGATTCAAGTCACCGACGAGCTAGGTCAAAAGAGTTTTCTCAAAAATGAGGACGGCATGGCTGTTAAATCACGGCTGAATGAATCCTTATTACGAGAGATGACCCGAGCAGGTAATGGATCCTTTATCCTGATGCGCGATGCCCAAACTTTGAGCACCTTATATCGAAATTATTTGGCCCCCTTGCCGAAATCTGAATTATCCTCCAGATTGATTCGTCAATACATTGAACGATTCCAGTGGCCGCTTGGGCTGGTGATTCTACTGTTGGTGATAGAGAGCTTACTCTCAGATCAGCAAAAAGTTCCCAAACCCTCTGACCCTGAAAAAGGTTCTGGAGTGTTGAGTGAAAACAATACAGGCAAAGGTTTCGATTCATGAGGAAACATCCTATCTACGCGGGTTCCGCAAGTCGGTTTCAAGCTGTGCAGGGTTTTTGGATGATTGCAGGATGCATGATGGTTTATCTGATGCTGGTCCCCAATTTGGCTGCCCAATCAGCCAGGGAAGCGAGTCAGCTCATGGAACAGGGGCGATATGAAGAAGCCATGGAAGCCTTTCAGTCGCTATCATCTCAAAATCCGAAGGATCAGCGATATGCCTACAATGCTGGCGTTGCCGCCTATCGAGCTGGACTCTTTGAAGAAGCCCAGGACTTTTTTGATGTAGCCAGCCTCTCCCAAGACCTAAACCTCCAGCAGCAATCTTTCTACAATCGAGGCAACAGCCTGTTCAAAGAAGGGGAGTCACAGCAAGATTTCAAGCAGAAGACTCAACTGTGGCGTGAGGCCATGAGCCAATACGAGCATGCTCTGGAGTTGAATGAAAACGATCTCCAAGCCGAGGATAACCTTCGTTTCGTCAAACAAGCCCTAGAATCATTGCCGCCTCCTCAGGAGAATGAAGAGGATCAGCAGGATCAGCAGGATCAGCAGGATCAGCAGGATCAGCAGGACCAGCAGGATCAGCAGGACCAGCAGGACCAGCAGGAACAGCAGGAACAGCAGGAACAGCAGGACCAGCAGGACCAGCAGGACCAGCAGGACCAGCAGGACCAGCAGGACCAGCAGGACCAGCAGGACCAGCAGGACCAGCAGGACCAGCAGGACCAG
>JALRAZ010000440.1 GCA_023257935.1 Verrucomicrobiota bacterium | reverse complement strand
GATCCATCGTCCAATGACTCCTTTGCCTGGAAAGTACCTGCCTTGAAACCATCCAGGCGTTCCCTGACCAGTGATGCCGATCGATCCAGGATGGCCTGCATCTGTTGGGTGACTCGCTCGGAACCGAATTGTTCGCTCATCGCCAGGAGGGTTCGCGCACCCTTGAGGTTGGCGGCTGCTTGCGCCTTGAGGTCGGCCAGGTTGTCTGAGATGGCCCGAGTGGGAAAGGGGCCTTGGCTCAGTTGCCTGGCGATGGCTTCAAAGCAAGGTTTGCCTCGCCGGTATAGGAACATGGGTGGGATGACCACGCCTTCTTCCTCAAGATTCCTTGCCCCTGGCGGCATGGATCCAGGTCGGATACCTCCTAACTCAGCATGGTGAGCCCGATTGGCCACAAAGCCCAGCAGCTTCCCTGCCTGATCGTGGACTGGGAAGATGAGGGTGAGGTCAGGAAGGTGGGATCCGCCAAAAGCGGGGTGATTGGTCAGCACCATGTCCCCGGGTTCGAGAATGAGTTTTTGCATGACCCGACGCACACACAGTCCCATGGCCCCAAGATGCACCGGGATGTGAGGAGCGTTGGCCACCAGCTGGCCACTGCTATCGAGCAGGGCGCATGAGAAATCCAATCGTTCCTTGACGTTTGTGGAAAGCGAAGTGCGCTGAAGCATCCATCCCATGGCGTGAACTAGGCTGAAAAAACGATGGGTGAAGAGTTCAAGCTGAAAGGCAGAGGAAGATGTCGCATGGTTGAAATGCGTGAGATTCTCTCCTTCGGGCTCGTGGGTGACTCGCTGACTTCCCAGGGAACCGGTGGTAGCCACCCATCCCGGGTCGATCACCAAGGTGCCAAAGGTATCTTGAATGATGGCCGGGCCACACAGCCAGTCGCCAGGCTTCAAATGCTCTCGTCGCATGACCGGAATCGATTGCCACTGACCTAGAACGTGACTGCGGATTTGATGTTCAGGTTGGGCGACCTGTTTCCGGTCGAAAGATTCCCTTTCCTGGATGCTTGTCGCTGAGCTCGCAATGACGCGACATGCCATCAGTTCAAAACCCGATCTGCCTCCTTCGGGGCGGTAGCCATAAACCTCTTGGTAGCGCTCCAGGAATGCCTCCTCCAGATCCATCCCTGGTTTCCAATCGATCGTTTCGCTGCTTTCCTGCCCGACTTGGCGAAGCTCCACCAAACGACGGGTGACCTTGATATCCTCAGGCTTGTATCCCTCAATGGTCATGGCCTTGCAGGCCTCCTCTTCGAGCTCGCGGACCAGGCATTCGAAGGAGTCGGCCACCTCCTGCCAGGGCTGCAGTATTTGTCTTTCGGCCACCCGCTCAGTCTGTGCATGCATCAGACCCCATGCACTGAGCAGGCCGGCCTGAGCAGGGAAAAGGATTTGCTCCATTTGGAGGATTTCGGCCACGGCGCAGGCGTGTTGCCCACCGGCGCCGCCAAACGCCGTCAGGGTATGTGTGCGTGGGTCATGACCTTCTCTAATAGATATCCCCCTTATAGCTTCAGCCATACGTTCGTTGGCGATCCTCAGCATCCCTTGGAGCATCTCTGCAAGTCCCAGATCGGGATGATGCTCCTGACGAGCTTGTGCTAGCACGTGTTCGGCCTGGCTTTGAGCCGCTTCGGGATCGAAGGGAATGCCAAGCAGCGATGGGTCCATACGGCCGAGCAGGTAATTGACATCGGTCACCGTCAGCGGGCCTCCTGCGCCGTAGGCAGCGGGTCCTGGAGTGGCTCCGGCACTTTCCGGGCCCACCGTAAAGGCGCCATCTTGAAATCGGCAGATAGACCCTCCACCCGCAGCCACGGTATCAATTTTCAAGGTTGTGGCCATGAGCCGAATGCCGTCGATGATCTGCTCGAATCGGTAGGCAAGCTTGCCATCGTAACGAGCCACATCGCTGCTGGTGCCTCCCATGTCCAAAGCGATAATCTGGTTGATGCCGCACTGGTGAGCGCAGGTGGCGGCTCCAACCAGCCCGCCGGCGGGGCCACTCAGTAGGCTGTCTTTAGCCTCGTAAGCCTCACCTTTCATGAAGGCTCCAGCACTGGTCATGATCTTGATATCTGGTTGGCTCAAGCTGCCCTCGATGCGTGCGAGGTATTGACGCATGATAGGGGTCAAATAAGCATTAACCACGGCTGTCTCAGCTCTGGGGAGGTATTTGATGAAGGGCGCCAGCGCCGAGGAAGTCGAGACATGCTCAAGCCCTTCTTCTTTCAGGATTGCCGCGGCCTGCTGCTCGTGAATGGGGTTGCGGTAGGCATGCAGGAAGGCAATCGCCACCGAATCGATTCCAGCTTCGATGAGATTGCGTGCCAGAGATTGGAGTGCTGAGCGATTCAGTGCCCGGATGATTTGGCCGCTGGCATCCAGGCGTTCATCGATTTCCCACACCTGCTCAGGCAGTGGGGGTGTTTTGATGATGTCCAGGGCGAAAAGATCCTTTCGTCTCTGGTCGCCGATTGCAAGCAGGTCGCCAAAACCCCGGGTTACCAGGAAGGCGGTTGGGGCCCCTTTCCTCTCGAGCAGCGCATTCGTACTGCGTGTGGTGGCCAAATGAAATTTGATGGGAGGAAAGGCCTGGCCGACAAGGGTGCGGGTGGCCAGTCTGGCTGCCAGGATTGGAGCCTCCTCGTCAAAACCTATCTCAAGGACCTGCCCCGGGCACAGTGGATGGTTGGGGGCACTTTCCAGACTGCAGCACTGAATTTGTTCGGGCGACTGGTGTAAACTACCCAGCACAGATTGTGTCTCACTATCCAGTAAACGGGCCCCATGCAAGAATCCCTGAGGGATAGGCGAAGCCAGGTTCAGCACGAGTTGCCTTCCCTGGATTTCCTCCAGAGTGGCTCGTATTCTGCCGCTGCTCAATACCTTGAATCGGTTCAAGGCACCGCCTGGGTCTCGGGCCAGGCAATCGGTGAAGGTGCCACCGGTATCGACCCAGATCTTCCAGCAGTCATGTTCTGACATGGTCGCGGGGCTCCAGAGTTTTGAAGGGATGACTGTGAGGTGTTGAGCTTGCTTGAATCAGGCGCTCAGGGTGAGGTTGCCGAAGTCAGTGAGTTGTAGAGGATATCCAGCCACCTTGAGGTATTGATGAAGCCTGCTCCCCAAGCCTTGTAGGCCTCGAGTGGGCTGGATGCCTTGAGTTGATCCAGCGGCTTGCCAAGGCTGATGGCTTGCCTGACAGTATTCAGGCTTTCGCTCATCATCGCTTCAAATGCCTGCAGGTTTTCTCGGGTAGCCAGCTGACCATGTCCGGGGATGATCTTGGCTTCATCTGGGAGGTGCTGCAGCATGGTTTGGACATTTTTCAGATAACCCTCGGCATTGCCTCCACTCCCTAGGTCAATGAAGGGGAACCGGCCATTGAAGAATTGGTCCCCCATATGGAGCACATTGGATTCGGTGAACCAGATCACCACATCCCCATCGGTATGACCTGGCCCCAGGTGAATCATCCTGATTTCTTCGCCATTAAAATGCAGGCTTGCTGACTCACGAAAGGTAATCACAGGGAGGGCTTGTGATGGGGTCTCGCTTTTCCCGCTCAAACGTTCTCTGACTTTTTCATGAGCAATGAGGGTCGCTTTTTCACCAAAATGAGCGTTGCCGCCCGTGTGATCGCCATGCCAGTGGGTATTGAGAACATATTTGAGCTTCCCTTGGTTCATGTCAGCGAGAGAGGTCTCGATGGCAGAAGCCAGGTCAGCAAATTGGGTGTCCACGATGAGCAGGCCATCAGGCCCTGCTGAGACAGCTATATTGCCACCTCGGCCTTCGAGCATATACACCGCCCCGCCAACGTGCTGGATCTTGATCGGCGTATCCTGAGCCAGACATTTTTCCTGGGTGTGCCAGCTAGCCATCCAGATCAGTTTCAAGATCACAAGGGTTTTGATGTAGTGCATGGTGAATCAAACTATCAGTCGCCTGGCTCGACTGAGAAGTCCTTTTTGTTCGCCCTTTGCCAAGAAATTAGATGCCATCCATGCAGTCAGTGATGTGCTCTGACTACCCTTGACAGGCTTTGCTAAGATCCATCACAAGAAACCATGAAGTTGCCATCCTCCATCATCCGGTCATCGGCCTTTACCCTGATTGAGTTGTTGGTGGTGATTGCTATCATTGCCATCCTAGCCGGGATGTTGCTGCCGGCACTGGGCAAGGCCAAGCTGAAGGCCAACCAGATGGTCTGCCTGAACAATGAAAAGCAGATGGGGCTGGCGATTGCCATGTATGGGGGTGATTTTGGAGAACGTTTTCCCCTAGCCAAAAACTGGGGCAAGTCCTGGGGCGAATCCTTTGTGCTGCCTGGGGCTTCTCAGCATCTGCCAGCTTTGCTGGAACCTTACCTGATGGCCAATCAACTGGCCGAACATGAGGATCACGATGAACACGAAGGTGGCGAAGAGGCATCCCACTTCTATCCCGGCATGAAGGGTCTGTGGGCTTGCCCAACGGGTATCAAAGCCATTGACCCGGATGTGCCTCGTCTCAAGGACTTTCTTGCAGCCAATGATCATGTGACCTACGTATGGAATCACATTTATCTGAAGAAGGATCATGCTTCCTATGAGCAGGATCGGCCTGTCAGTGGTCGACGAACCGCCGCGGTGGTGTCCCCATCTCGGGCGGTTCTCCTTTGGGAAATGCCCTATTGGAACCCCAAGATTTCAGCCCACGGAGACGCCCTCAACCTCGTGTTTGCCGACACCCATGCCGAACTCGAGCGACGCAAGCCAGATGAGCAGGACTGGTGGCGCTACCACAGTCGGCGAGGTTGGGATGATGGTGACTTGACCGGCCTTTCAGACCTGCAATAAGCAACCTCTCTTTAACCTTAATCCATGAAAGCTGCTTTCATCCACCAGCCCGGGCCTCCGGAGTCCATCCAGTATGCTTGCCTGCCCGAACCGGAAATGTCTTCCAATCAGATCCTGGTGGAGGTCATGGCCGTTTCGGTCAACCCAATCGACACCTACATACGCTCCGGCAAGGTAGCCATGGATCTGCCAAGCCCTTTCATTGTCGGATGCGATTTTGCAGGTCGTGTCCTACAGGTGGGCAGCCAGGTGACTCAATTCAAGCCTGGTGATCGCGTGTGGGGTAGCAATCAGGGATTGCTTGGAAGGCAAGGTACCTTTGCTGAGCGTATTGCCATCGACGCTCAGTGGGCTTACAAGCTTCCCGATGAAGTTTCTTTTGAGTCGGCTGCGGCCGTGGCTCTGGTAGGTATCACGGCCCACTTGGGTCTCTTTGCCGAGGCAGGGCTCCAAGCAGGACAAACGCTTTTCATACCAGGGGGTAGCGGCGGGGTGGGATCCATGGTGGTTCAGATGGCCAGCCTACACGGGGCCAAGGTCATCACCACTGCAGGCAGTCCGGGCAAGGCTGAGCGGTGTCGTGAACTAGGAGCTGATGAGGTCATCCTATACCGGGAGCAATCGGTGGAGGACTCGCTGAAGCAAGTCGCTCCTCAGGGAGTCGATGTGTGGTGGGAAACCCTGCGCGAGCCAGATTTCGACCTGGCCATCGGCTGCCTTGCCCCACGTGGATCCATGATCCTCATGGCAGGGCGTGAGGCCCGTCCCTGTTTCCCAGTGGGTCCTTTTTACGTCAAGCAATGCCAACTCAGAGGCTTTGTGATGTTTGGTGCACCGGCTTCTCAGCAGGCTGCCTGCGCAAGCGAGATTGCAGGATGGTTGGCCGATGGTCGCATCACGGCCTGCATCGACCGCCGACTTCCCTTAAGTGAGGCTGGTGAGGCCCATCGCTTGCAGGCCGAGAACACTGTTGAGGGTCGTGGTGTGTTGGCAGGCAAGATCGTCCTGACTCCTTGAACACGGCCCATGCTTGGCGCTGGGCGTTTTGTGGGACATCCAGTCGCTCAATCTGAGATTGAATCCCTCCTGAGCCGTTCGCTCTTGAAAGTCTGGCAGTAGTGCTCGGCCATGCGCTCAACCTCACCCCACTGCCTTGCTGCCAGGATCTTGGCAGGGAAGAGCGGGCTCCCGATGCCGAAGGCATCCGCCCCGGCTTCCATGTAGGCCTTCAGGCGTTCGACGGTGACCCCACCGGTGGGAGCCAGCTTGATCTGCGGCAAGGGGGCTTTGATGGCTCGCACATAACCTGGCCCGAGGGCCTCTGCTGGAAAGAGCTTTGCTGCCAGAGCTCCGGCTTCGTGCGCGCGGACTATTTCTGTCGGGGTGAGGCAGCCAGGGATGAAGGGCAGTGTCATTTGCTGGCACATGCTCACCACCTGGTCATCCCATTGAGGGGTGACAATGAACGAAGCGCCTGCTGCAACAGCCTCCTCGAGCCGCGACGGGTCGGTGACGGTACCGGCTCCAATCTGGACCCCATCCAAAGCATGCCACTGGATCAAGGATCGGATCTGATCGGCTGCCCCGGGGGTGTTCATCGTGACCTCGATGGTTTTGAGCCCGCCCTGAGTCAGAGCCAGCGTCAGGGGCTTGAGGATGGCGGGATCGATCCCACGAAGGATGACGACCAGGGGCATGCCCCAGAAAGCCTCGGTATCAAAAGGGGACTTTCCTGACGTTTTTTGGGAAGAGGGCATCACAGGAATTTCATGTGACCGGCTACCGAGGCAAGCTCCATGGCCTCGGGTTGAACGACGTGGATCGGGTTGTTCACATCCATCAGGTGGGCTGCGTGGCGATAGAGGTGACTGAACTTGTTTCCTGCCGCAAGGAGGATGGGCAGGTCCTCAGGATATTGCTCTTTGATCGATTTCCACTCTTCACCAACTAGCAGTCCGGCCAGAAACCAGATGTTCACCGAGGGAGCCAGCTGGTGCAGCACCCCACGGGTACGAGCTTGAAATAAACTACCCAACAAGTTGTGGTTTTGGGCTCGAGCCACGCCTTCTTCGAAGGCTTTCTCCTGGGCGGACTCTTGCCATTGAAAACCCTGTTCCCAAAGTGTGGCCATATCCGTGTTGGCAGCCAGGATGCTGTGCTGGCTGAGTGATTCAAGGCACTCGCCGGTCATGAAAGTCTGAATCCCGGTGATGGCGTCCTTGAGGATTTGGATGTGCTTACAGTGGGTCCCAGGCAGAAGCGCCAGGCATTGGCTTGCCAGGTGGCTGTGGCAGGCCATGCTAAAGAGGCCGATTAATTCGGTCTCCTCCCCACGCATCATTTCATCCTCCGAGCAGACCCCTGATATGAGCGTGAAAGCCAGGGGATGGCCTTTGGGCGTGATGCCTTCTAGCTGATGGGTGATGGCGGCCGAACCATCCAGAGGAAAGGGAATCTTGGCATAGGGCAGGTCCATCCACCCAATGGTAGAAGTGGTCATGCCAGAGAGAATCACTTGGACGAGATCTAGCTTATCCGGCTGCTGCTCCAGGAGGTTGTCACAGGCCTCCTGCAGGAAGGAGCCAAAGGCCATGTCCCGCTCTTGCTTGGAACAAGAGGCATGCTTGAGGTGGAAGGCCTTGACGCCAATGGGTTGATGCCACTGCCCGAGGCATTGGCCCGAATCGGACTGAATGCATCGCAGACGGAAGGAGGTGGTCCCCCAATCGCAGCTCAGGAAAAAAGGCGCCATGATTTAAAATCATTCTGATGGATGAGCGCCTGCGGGGCAAGCATGCGTGAGGCGGTCATCAGAATCCCGTTGCAGCCCTCAGCAACGAGGGATAAGCTAGCGACATGATCCCCAAGGAAAGTCAAACAATGCCCTTGTGCGCATGGCCATGGCTCTCAATCTTGCTCGCTCTGCTGACCTGCATTCAGGATGGCAACGCACAGTGGATACTCTCGGGTAATGAGGCCAAGATTGATCTGGATTCGGGAGCCCCAGTTGTGGTGGCAACCCAAGAAACCGATTCCATCTCTCTTCTGGATTTCTCTGTCTTTCCCCCCAGGGTGCAACATTTCATGGACATCCCAAATACGGTGATCGGGCCACCTTCCAACATTGCGATCTCACCGGATGGTCAACGCGTGATTATCGCCAACTCACTCAAGCTTGATCCGACTGCAAGTAGCGGATGGCTACCGACAAACAAGGCGCATCTCATGGGATTAAGCGAGGATGGGCTCAAGCCCATGGGGCAGATTCAAACAGGCCTTCAGCCTTCGGGTGCATCTTTCACGCCGGATGGCCGTTACGCCCTGATAGCCAATCGGGCGGGTGGTTCGATTACTGTGCTCGAATGGCCAACTATGCCGGGAGGGCAAATGGGTCAAGCTGTGTCGCGGGGTGAGGTCGAGGTGTGCCCACCGGAAGAGAGTCTTTCGGATGTGGCTATCGCTCCCGATGGGAGCCTGGTTCTGGCCAGCGTGCAACAAGGTGGTTACCTTGCCGAACTTCACTTAGTGGATGGGCAGCTGGCGCCTTCTGGACGCAAATATTCGGTTTATGGTCAACCCTACCGAGTGGTGATTTCGCCTGATGGGCGTTATGGCATCACCGCGGGCGCCGGATCAGGTGACCCATTGGATCCTGATGCCCTGACCCTGATCGATCTTAAAGCGTCGACCCCTGTGGTGGTGGATCATATCACCCTTGATCCGGTGACTGAGTCACTTGAAATCAGCCCAGATGGCAAGTGGATCGCAGCCGTGTGCATGGCGGGGTCCAATCTGCCGCCAGGAGATCCTCATCGGAGTGATCATGGATCCCTGGTGATCCTCAAACGCGATCGCAAGGGTTTTTCAGTCAGCCAACGTCTGCCCACGGGGCGGATTCCTGAAGGGGTGGCCTTCACCGCCGACGGTCGTTACATTGCGGTCCAGTGCCATCCTGCTCGCGAAATTTGGATCTATCGCCTCCGAGGCAGTCGCTTTCGCGACACGGGTCACCGTGTGGTCACACCAGGTTTTCCCTCATCCATGCGAGCGGTCATCCCCTGAAGTCAGGGCACTCTTAGGGCACTCTCAGCGCATGATCTTCAGATCGCTGGTGTGTTCCTTGAGCCACTGAAAATCCTCAGGAGGATCGGCTGCGAAACCTCCCTCGGCCCCACCTTGGATCGGGGGACGAACGGTCGAGTTAGGGCCCTGAACCAGCCAACGATGGGACTCGGTATGCCCGTCGGCAAAAGAAAGGTGTGAGCTAGACTGGTGATAGCTCGCCGGCAGATTACCCCACTTGTATTCGTCCAGGCGATTCATGAAGTAGCCATCGTTGATGGTGTCTGGATGTTCCTCAATCAAAACATGGATCTCTGATGTCCTTCGAATCGATGTGGTCTTCACAAACTGCATCAGGGTCGGGTTGAAGGAGTCCATCAGCACCCCCGGATTGCCAACCAGGTGATTCATGGCATAGCTGCGAGTGCGGAGGCCATTAGCCGCTTTTGCTTTATCTGCTGGGCATCGCCAGACGCCGGTGGAATGGCCGGCATAGGAGCCCAGCAACCCATGGGTGACCAGGACCTGATTGGTGTTGTCATTGGAGGCATCCCAAGTCAGGACGTTGTTGACCCAATTATTGCGCTCCTCAGTGGTTTGGTCCCTGCCATGATTGTTCACCGCTCGCTCCTCGTGATCATCCGCATAGAGCGTCCAGGCTAACTGGAGCTGACGTATGTTGTTCATGCAAGCGATGCCTTGAGCCTTTCCCTTGGCTCGGGAAAGTGCGGGTAAGAGCATGCCAGCCAGGATGGCAATGATCGCAATCACCACCAGCAATTCGATCAGGGTAAATCCTGATGACAAAGCCCGACGGCGGGGTAGGCAAGAGGGATTGATTGGGGCAACAGGTTGGCTCACCATCGCAGGTTAGGAACCGAGTCCACGGAAGGCAAGCGGCAATCAATCCTCTAATAGGGACTTGAGCTCATTCAGGGATGTGGTGGCAAGGCTTGCTGGGTCGGATATCTCTTGCAGGACTTTGAGTCCTTCCAGTCGTAAACCGCTGGCGGCCCTTGCTGAGGGCCTGACAGCCAGGAAGCGGACCCTATAGCGCCGCCTTGGCTTTACCGTCGTCAATGGCCCTTTCTGACTTTCTCGGTGTTCACGGACCCATGCCGCGAGATCGCCCAACTCCGGGTGTGACCACCCATCTTGAGTCTGGCCTACCCAAACCAGTTCCTGCTCATCCTGGGCGGCGAAAAGGTAATCCGAAAAAGCCTGCTCACCTTCGCCGTCTCCACGAATGGCTCCCTTGAGCACCAGGCAGGCTGTCCTAGCTTGAGGGTAAAAGACCCGCCAGCCGACCGAAAGACTGGGGTCGGGATACAGCTCTTGGTCCCCTTTGATCAACCATTGTCGACTCTCCTGGCCCGGTCTCAAGGATGGTGCCTCTGGATCCCATTGCTCCCTGCGCTCGCACCACTGGATGGGGAAGTCTATGGGAGGTTGACCTGCCTCTTCAGAGGTCATGACTTCGTCCTGAAACATCTCCTGTTGGACGCAGTCCGGATTCATTTCGCTTGAGCCCCCAAGAGTTTGTTGACGGCTCCATGTGTCTTGCCATTGTTCCAGGAGGGTGGTTAGCCCATGGGCTCGCTTGTGCCATGCCACATCCATCAGGCATTGGCCTTGATGCTCGAGCAAGTCATGCGCCAGAAACATTTGGCAACCGAGGTCCTTTTGCCGTTTTGGCGTTGTTGGCCCCGCGATGGCCTGCTCTACGATCACTCCCTCAATCACCGTTCCCGAAGGCAGCCAATGAGCTGCGGCAAGGAGTTCGGGGAATTGCATCCCAATGGGTTCTTTGGTTTCTGACCAGAGCTCGCAGGCATATTTTCTGCGGATCATTTGAGCACGCACCCCTTGTTTTAAGGCTACCAAGGTGTCACCTGATCCTGATTCGATAGGAGTTGGTCCCAAGACTTCCATGCCGAGACCTGCCAGGGAATAGGGCATTAAATCCTGATCTTCCTGGGGACGAGGCTTGAATAAGTTGATGACCTGAGTGGCTGAGGGTTTCCAAGGCTGGCGGAGACGGTGGGCCACCACAGGCTCTGGAAGGCCACTCCACCGAGAGAGGGCACGATACCACAGCTCAAGAGGCACGGGTGAACGCAGTCCTCCCAGCAGCATCTTATTGAAAAGGACACGCTGGGAGGTACTCATTGTCTGCCAGGCACAGCGAATGGTTTCACCTCGGGCGTGTTGCGAAAACCGAGCCAGGGGCAGAAGGAACTGAACCACCACACTGGAGAGAGAAAGATCACAGGACTGTTCGTTGGCCGGCAAGAGCAATGCCAAGGTCTCTGGAAGATCCTTCACCTGCTGGTAAGTTTGCTCTATCACCCTGTCTGTCCAGGGAGTTTGCGCTTGCAGTAACTTCTTGAGCATTGCCGATCCGGCTCGGGTTGAGAGGCGTCGGTTTTCAAAGAAATAAAGCGTCCAGGCCAAATCCTCCGGTGGGGTGTTTTGAAGGTATTCCTTGAGGATGCTGAGCCTGCTGTCAGCCTGTCTGACCAAGTCCAGGTCATCAAAGAGTTTTTCCAGTTGCTTCATGATCCCTCAGAACTGGTTTCGATCTTACGGGTCGAGCGTTCCATGCGCATCACCTGCCTGCCCTCCGAGCCCAATACCTGTTCCAGCATCCTGCTGTCCCCGTGCATGAGGTGAATGGTGTGAGCTTGCGAAGCATTGATAGCCTCCAGGAGGCCTGGCCAGTCCGCATGATCTGATACAATCAAGCCATGACACTGTCCCTTTTTGCGCCGCTGGGTCCGAGTCATCAGCCACCCTGAGACCCCCATGATTTCCCAATGTTCTGGGGTCGCTAGCTTATGCTCCACTCTGGCACTGGGTGGTGCAATCACCAATGCCTTGCCATCATGGGCTCGAAGTGTGGAGGTGGAAAGGATCTGGTAGGGTGGGAAATGGATACCTTGGGCTTGATAGGCAGGGATGCAGTCATGGATGCTGGTATGGACCAGGATAGGACCCTCCATGCCATGGCATGCGTGGAGGATGCGCTGGGCCTTTCCCAATGAATAGCCTAACACCAGGCTGTTGACTCCCATTTGTTGATGGCGCTGCCACCACTGCCGCAAGCGACTCCACTGGCTCTCAGGCGAAGGCCACTGATAAATGGGGGATCCAAAGGTGCATTCTGAGACGAAGTGATGGCAGGCGACTGGCTCGAACCGAGCACAGGTGGGGTCTGGATGGAGCTTGTAGTCTCCGCTGATGACCCAAACTTCATCTCGATGACTTACCCTGATCTGACTCGATCCCAATACATGGCCTGCGGGATGAAAGGAGACCTGGACCCCATTTATCAGGCAAGTTTCTCCGTAGGCAAGGGTTTCGATAGACTGCTTCTTGCCAAGGCGAGTTTCCAGCAGTGCCCGGCACGGTTCGGCACAGAGATAATGTCTGGAACCCCTTCTGGCGTGGTCAGCGTGGGCGTGGGTGATGAGGGCACGCTCCACACCGCGGGTGGGATCAATGTAGAATCCACCTGCTTCACAGTAGAGTCCCTCAGGTTCTTGCCGTATCAACATGCGCTCGTGTCGGTGGTGCCTGGGCGGTGGCCGGTATGGGCTGAACTATGGGCCGGATGAAGGGTTTGTCAATGATCCCCTCTGGGCTTGTAGGGTTCCATGCGGTAGAGAGCCTAAATTCATGCGATTGGCTCAACGCCACCGTGATACAGATCAATCAGCCTACCTCGACGAATCCTTGCTGGTGTCAGGGTGACACGGGGCGTTATGGGGATTGTTTTTGAGGGTTCCTTCCTGGGATCTGATACCTTATGCTCATGGGAATGATCTCCGATGAGCGACCTGAAAGCAGCCTAGATGAAGGGTGGTTGCGGCACGAAGGTTCGGGCAAGTCCCCTGTAGCCATCGGCCTCGCGGGCCGCTGCTTGGTGAGTTCACTGCTTTTTTTCAGCTGCTTGTTTCAAGTTAGTTATCGTCTTGAGGCTGGAGTGGCCGCGACAGTTCATCCGCTTGCGACTCGAGCCGCATTGCGGGCGATGCAGGCAGGAGGCAACGCCGTGGACGCCGCAGTGGCTGCTGGACTGACTCTTGGTGTCGTGGACGGATTTAATTCTGGTATCGGCGGTGGTTGCTTTCTGCTCGTCAGGTCACCTCGAGGGGAGATCATGGGGATCGATGGTCGAGAAACCGCGCCTGCAGCGGCAACGCGTGACATGTTTTTGGTAGAGGGTGTTGCGGTGCCAGAAAAATCACAGTCCGGGCCCCTAGCCGTGGGGGTTCCTGGTGCGCTGGCTGCCTTTGACCTCGCACTCAAGCGTTATGGCAAGCTTTCCTTGGAGCAGGTTATCCTACCTGCCGCCGAGTTGGCTGAGGAAGGCTTTGTGGTGAATGCCTCCTATCAACGCCGGGTTCAGGGCGTGGTGGATGCTCTCAAAGCTTTTCCAGAGGCGAGTCGACTTTTCCTCGAGGCAGGGGATAAGGCGCCCGCAGTCGGGCATCGACTCATTCAGGTCGATTTGGCCAACACCTATCGCGCCATCGCTCGCGATGGGATTGACTATTTTTACCGTGGCGATCTGGCTCATCAGGTAGATCACTGGATGCGAGATCACGGAGGTGTGCTGCGTGCGACCGATCTGGAGGATTATCGCGCTCAGCTCAGGCCTCCCATACACTCTACCTATCGAGCTTTTCAGGTGGTGGGTTTTCCCCCGCCGAGTTCAGGAGGGGTGCATGTGGCCCAAATCTTGAACATCCTCGATGCTTTCCCACTTGGTAGCATGGATCATTCCTCGGCTGATTGGGTCCATCTGGTGGTTGAGGCCATGAAACTGGCTTTCGCCGATCGGGCCCATTGGCTTGGCGATTCCGATTATGTACCCGTACCCAGTGGTCTGGTCAGTGTTGATTATGCCAGAGCGCTTGCCGCGAGCATTGATCCCAAACGCCCTTCCAAGGTGAGCGGACACGGTCAACCACCTCATGCCATGAAGGCCACTTTTGGCAGTCACACGACTCATTTCTCTACCGCCGATGAGGCCGGATGGTGGGTTGCCTGCACGGCCACGGTCAACACCACTTTTGGTTCGAAGGTGGTCGTGCCCCAAACCGGTGTCGTGCTCAATAATGAGATGGATGACTTTTCTGCTCAGCCTGGCAGACCGAATTTTTTCGGTCTGGTCGGCAGCGATGCCAACGCGGTGGCTCCTGGAAAGCGACCCCTCAGCAGCATGAGCCCGACTATCGTTCTCAAGGATGGTGAGCCCATTTACAGCCTTGGGGCTGCCGGAGGGCCTACGATTATCAGCCAGACGGTGCTGCATCTGGTTCTGATGATCGATTTTGGCATGGACCCGCAGCAGGCTCTGGCGCATCCGAGGTTGCATCACCAATGGCAGCCTGATCGGCTTATCATGGAGGAGGGGTGGCCTGATTCGGTGGTCATGGGGTTGCGACGACTGGGGCATGAGGTGGAGTTGGTTCCCTCTCTGGGCGTTTCCCAAGCTGTTGCTAAAGACATGAGCGGGGCTTTTGTGGGAGCTTCTGATCCCCGAGTGGAGGGTTCCGCACAATTTGAGTGACCTAATGTATGATGATGATGCAACGACCTCAGCTTCAGGATGTCCAACAGGCTGCCTCAATGCTCCTTGGGCATGTCCACCGGACCCCCATGCTGACAAGTCGTACCTTAGATCAACTGGCAGGCAATAGGGTGGCCTGCAAATCCGAGCACCTTCAGCGCTCAGGGGCCTTCAAGTTTCGTGGGGCCTACCATGCCCTGCTACGACTCGGTGAGGTGTCCAGATCGCCTCGAGTCTTGACCCAGAGTTCGGGCAATCATGCGCAAGCCCTGGCTTTGGCCGGACGCCTGCTTGGTTTTGAGGTGCACGTGGTGATGCCCAGAGAGTCTCCTCAAGTCAAGCGCGAGGCGACAGCATCCCATGGAGCTCATCTTTACTGGTGTGATGCGCATCCGGCTGATCGCCTGAGGGTGCTTGATCAGGTAAAGGAAAAAACCGCGGCCACCTACGTGGCCCCCTATGACGACCCTCACATTATTGCTGGAGCCGGGACAGTTGCCCTGGAAATGCTCGAGCAAGACCCTGATTTGGACGTTTTGGTCATACCTGTGGGCGGTGGGGGTTTGCTTGGCGGCATGGCCATGGCGGCCAAGTCCCTCAAGCCTACGATCAAAGTTTATGGAGCGGAGCCAAGCGGTGCGGATGATGCGCATCGGTCTCTGCTGGCAGGCAAGCCCTTGCCCATGCCTGAACCCGATACCATTGCCGATGGTTTGTTGACCAGTTTAGGGGAATGGACCTGGCCCTTGATTCAGCATTACGTGGATCATATTTTTACGGTCCCGGATCACGCGATTGTTGAGGCCATGCGCTTGCTATGGGGTCGCATGAAGCAAGTTGTCGAGCCCAGCGGTGCGGTGGCCTTGGCTGTAGCCCTATCTCATGCCTTCAAGGCAAGGCATGCTGGAGAGCGCATTGGGCTTGTCTTGAGTGGTGGCAATGTGGATCTGGGGTTCCTGGCCCACGACAAGCAATCTTGACGGGCTTATGGGGCTTGGTTAGTTTGCCAAAAAGAATGGAAGTGCAAAAAAATAGCTTAAATTACCTTGTTCCCTATGTGGTCGAGGAAACCGGCAGAGGCGAACGAGGTTACGACATCTATTCCAGGTTGCTGAAGGATCGTATCATCTTTCTTGGCACACCTGTTGATGATCAGGTTGCCAACGTGATCATCGCTCAGCTTCTTTTCCTTCAGAATGCTGACCCTAAGAAAGACATACATCTCTACATCAACTCACCCGGGGGGTCGGTGACCGCGGGACTGGCCATCTATGACACCATGCAGTTCATGACATGCGATGTGAACACCTACTGCATTGGTCAGGCCGCTAGCATGGGCGCTGTATTGCTCTGTGGTGGCACCAAGGGTAAACGCTTTGCCCTTCCTAATGCCAATATCATGATTCATCAGGTGTTGGGCGGAGCACAGGGACAGGCATCTGACGTAGAAATCAGGGTCAATTACATGCTCAAGCTCAAAGCTCGCCTCAACGAGATCATCGCTCATCACACAGGGAAGGACCAAGAAGAGGTAGAAAAAGACTGCGATCGGGACAACTACATGAGTGCGGATCAGGCAAAGGCTTACGGACTGGTTGATGAAGTGGTGAAGTCAAAGAAAGAAGTGGCTTCCTCTGAATCTTGATACGGCATGGCCAGACCTACTCAACTCACAATGTGCAGCTTCTGCGGCAAGTCTCATTCCGAGGTCCGCAAGTTGATAGCTGGTCCTCAGGTTTACATATGTGATTCCTGTGTTTTGGTTTGTAAAAGCGTGCTGGACAAGGAGTTCAAGGCATCACCCAAGGTAGGTGCCAAAAAATTGAATCTGCTTCTTCCCAAGGAGCTGAAGTCCATTCTCGACGAGTATTGTGTGGGGCAGGATGAGGCCAAGAAGACCTTGGCCGTTGCGGTTCATAACCACTACAAACGTGTTCATGCTGAGCTCAATGGAGATCACGGCATGCTTGATGCCGACGATGCCCTCAATGAAGTCGTCATCGAAAAAAGTAATATCCTCATGGTAGGCCCTACAGGGTCAGGGAAAACCCTTCTGGCCAGCACGCTTGCCAAGGCGCTGGACGTGCCCTATGCCCTGGTCGATGCGACCACTCTGACCGAAGCGGGCTACGTGGGTGAAGATGTTGAGAATATCATCCTCAGACTCTTGCAGAATGCTGATTTTGATGTGAAGAGCGCCGAAATGGGTATCATTTATGTCGACGAAATCGACAAGATTGCCCGCAAGACTGAGAATGTTTCCATCACTCGGGATGTCTCGGGTGAAGGGGTGCAGCAGGCTCTCCTCAAGATCATGGAGGGGACCATCTGCAATGTCCCCCCTCAGGGTGGAAGAAAGCATCCCCAACAGGAGTATATCCAAGTCAACACCAAGAACATTCTCTTTATCTGTGGAGGGGCCTTCGTGGGATTGGAGAAGATTATCGAGCGTCGCTTGGGCAAGGGAAAACTGGGATTCCACACTTCAGCAGGCACCGCGACTGCTCAGCCCATGGAATCCTCGCGAGCTGTCTGCAGGTATGTCGAGCCTGAAGACCTGGTGTTGTACGGCTTTATTCCTGAATTGATTGGCCGTATCCCAATGACCACGGTTTTGGATGAGCTCACTGAAGAGCAACTGGTTGCCATCATGACCGAAACCAGGAATGCCCTAGTCAAACAATATGCCAAACTGCTCGCCCTGGAAGGAGTCACGCTTGAATTTGCCAGCGACGCGCTCAAAGTCATGGCGCGCACGGCCATCACTAAGGGGACGGGCGCACGTGCACTGAGAGGCATGATGGAGAAGATTATGTTGGACGTGATGTACGACATCCCCGGTAGAGAAGATGTGGCTAGTGTTAAGGTCACCCGAGCTTCGGCTGAGGGTCGCAGCAAGCCACGGGTTCGACTCAAATCAAAGGATGCTGAGGCAGCCTGACGCCTCGATGATTCAATTCGGCATGCTCTCTAGTAAGAGTCCGCCACCCCACCCATGAAACCAAGTGTTTCGAAATCTTCACCTGTGGCACGTCATGTTGCTTCGATCCCACGATCGGGCATTCGTGACTTTTTTGAATTGGTTCAGGGACAACCCGATGTCATTTCACTGGGAGTTGGAGAACCAGACTTCCTGACCCCCTGGAAAATTAGGGAAGCAGCGATCTATTCTCTGGAGAAAGGTCAGACCTCCTACACGTCCAACCTAGGCTTGCCTCGACTGCGCCAGGCTATTGCTAGTTATGTGGAAAATCATTTCCAAGTTGGGTATGACGATGTCTCGGAAATCCTAGTGACCGTAGGGGTAAGCGAAGCATTGGACCTGGCGCTGCGCGCCCTGATTGATCCTGGTGATGAGATCCTCTTTCATACTCCATGCTACGTGAGCTATGCCCCCAGCATTGTCCTGGCCCATGGAGTGCCCGTTCCAGTGACTTGCCAAAGTCAGGACTCCTTTGCTTTGGATCCGAATGCGCTCGAGGCAGCCATCACGCCAAGAACCAAGGCTATCGTGCTTAATTTCCCCACCAATCCGACCGGTGGCACCATGGATCGCGAACGCCTTCAGCACATTGCCAACTTGGTGATCAAGCATGATCTGGTGGTGATCAGCGATGAGATTTATTCCGAACTCACCTACGAAGGGCAGCATGTCAGCATTGCAGCCCTTCCAGGAATGAGGGAACGCACGATATTCCTGCATGGCTTCTCCAAGGCATTTGCCATGACAGGCTTTCGAATTGGGTATGCCTGCGCTCCGGCCCCACTGCTTGAAGCGATGTTGAGGATCCATCAATACAGCATGCTTTGTGCTGGAGTGACCAGTCAGCAGGCGGCTATTGAGGCGCTACTCCATGGGAATGAGGAAGTCATTGCCATGCGCGAAGCTTACAAGCTGAGAAGGAATTACATTGTCGCGGCTTTTAATGAAATGGGACTGACCTGCCACATTCCAAGAGGAAGCTTTTATGCTTTCCCCAGCATCCAATCCACGGGAATGGATTCCAAGGCCTTTGCGGTGGCTTTACTGGAGCAGACCAAAGTGGCGTGCGTCCCAGGGAGTGCCTTTGGTCAGGGAGGAGAGGGGTTTTTGCGTTGTTGTTTTGCCACCTCTCTGGATCAAATTGAAATCGCTGTTGAGCGTATGGCGACCTTTCTCAGGAAAGGGTAATGGACGATTGATCTGCCAATCTGCAGCCCTCAACCTGATCAGTCCCTTGAAGATATGAGTGGGGATGCCTTCCATCGCGATGTGTGCCTCGCAAGGACATCCTAGGCATCTGAAGGAGGCACCGAATGATGCCTGGATACCTGCTTAAGCCGGAAGCCTGACAGGCCAAGCACCTACCTGAGGACCCAACGGGCTAGATTGTCCCCGACACTTCCCCACATGAGTGAGCCTGGTGATCCTCACCTCCTTCCAAGGGATTATCTTATCAAGCCAAAGGTATTGGAATAGCCTCAGCCAAGGCCTGCTTACTGAAGCTGCCGCTCAAGGTAGAGCACAGCCTGCCTGACAGAGGCATCCATCTCCATGCGATCTTTGACCAGTCGGCAGGCATGCAGAACCGTGCCGTGATCCCTTCCTCCAAAAGCACCTCCAATCACATTGAGTGAGCTTTCAGTCAGTTGTCTGGAAAGATACATCGCAATCTGGCGAGGGAAGGCTATGTATTCAGGACGACGCCGGCTGGTCATGTCTGCCAGACGGATGTCGTAGTGCTCGGCCACTTTCTTCTGAATGCTTTCAATACTGACCACCGAGCGACCCTCTTCCTGCAGGGTTTCACGAAGAAGCTGTTCAGCGAGGTCTAAGGTAACCTCTTTCTTGGTGAGCGAAGCAAAAGCTGCCACGCGCATCAGGGCTCCTTCAAGCCGGCGGATGTTGGCCCTGATGTTGCTGGCTATGTATTCAACGACCTCTCTAGGAAGGGAAACCCCTAAAGACTTTTCTTTTTTAAGGAGAATGGCCAGTCGTGTTTCCACATCCGGAGCCTGCAAGTCCGCAGCCAGACCCCATTCGAAGCGTGAGCTCAAGCGTTGTTCCAACCCGTCGATCTCGCAAGCAGGACGATCGCAGCTCAGTACGATTTGCTTGTGGGCTTCATGAAGGGCATTGAAAGTGTGGAAGAATTCCTCCTGGATTCGTTCCTTTCCTGACAAGAATTGAATGTCATCGATCAAAAGCACGTCGGTTTGACGGTAGCGTTTGCGGAACTTGACCAGCTGATTGTTTTGAATCCCATCGATGAACTCATTCGTGAATTTTTCGCAGGAAAGATAGGAAACCTTCGCTTGGGGTTTCTTGTTAATGACTAGCTGACCAATTGCGTGAAGCAGGTGCGTCTTGCCTAGCCCCACACCGCCGTAAAGGAAGAGTGGGTTGTAGGATTTACCTGGTGACTGAGCCACAGCCAATGCTGCGCTGTAGGCCATGCGGTTGTTGCCGCCTACCACAAAGGAGTCAAAGGTATAGAAAGGGTTGAATTGAGTCAGAGAGCCATCGCCGTTGGACTGTTTGACGCGGCTGGAGGAGGCGGGTGTGACGGGCCGTGGCGATGCTAGTTGATTTGAGTGGGAATCAGCGATCTTAGATGGGGTGGATTTTCCACTTTCATCCAGACATTGATAACAGACAGACAGGCCTTCTCCGGAGGCTGCCTGCACCACTTCTTCCAGGAGTTGGTGGTAGTTGTCCTTG
>JALRAZ010000391.1 GCA_023257935.1 Verrucomicrobiota bacterium | reverse complement strand
GGCTGAGCCTGCCCACCCTTGCCCACGGAGGTAAGCACCACGAAGCCTGGAAGGTTTTCAGTTTCGCTGCCAAGGCCGTACAGTAGCCAAGAACCCATACTCGGACGACCGGATATTGAGGAACCGGTGTTCACAAAGGTATGAGCAGGATCATGGTTGATTTGCTCGGTGTGGAAGGAGCGAATAATGCACAGATCATCAGCCACCCCGCCGATGTGGCTGAAGAGTGAACAAATGCTTTGCTGACTTTGTCCGAATTGACTGAAAGGATGTTGAGGAGCCAGACACTTGAGCGTTTGTCCCTGGAGTTGAGCAATGGGCTGACCCGCAGTGATGGATTCGGGCATGGGCTTGCCGTCCATCTCAGCTAATTTGGGTTTGTAGTCCAGGGTTTCAAGGTGAGAGGGACCTCCTGCCATGCACAGATAAATCACGCGTTTGGCCTTAGGCTGACTGTGTAGGGGATTCACCGTTCCCGCCCAAGTTTCGTGACGATCTGCCCGCTGCTGCGCTGAGGTTTTCCAGGGTGAGAGCAGTTGCTGGAGAGCGACTGATCCGAGGCCAATGCTAGAACGCCTAAGAAAACACCTACGATGAAGGTTCGTGTTTGGATGCTGCATGGAATCAATATCGAGTGATGGTTTCATGTAGGTTCAATAGGGCTCTGGCCACAGCAACCCAAGCGTCCCGCTCGGTGGCTTGCATTGAAGCTACAGTCGGTTCGATGCCTACTTTGATGAAGCCCTGCTCATCTTTCTGGGGAGCGTTTTGTTGGGCATCTCGCATATCATTGAGTAAGTCCTGCAGGATACTCAGTTCCTTGTAGGTGGGGGCTCGGAGGGTAATGGTTTCAAAAGCACTCGCTATGCGGCTGCGTTCATTGCCCATGCCAGGGTTCATGAGGCTATCGGCTAGCCTGCTTGCCGCCTCAACAAACGACGGGTCATTGAGCAGGTTGAGTGATTGCAGCGGGGTGTTGGAGCGGGGCCTGGCAGCGGTGCATTCTTCTCGATTGGGAGCATCAAAAGCCTTCAGCATAGGGTGAAGGAATGTTCTCTGCCAATGCGTGTAGAGGCCCCGGCGGTATTGCTGGCTCCCATCATCGGGCTTATAGGTTCGTTTGGGGAAATTTAACTGACTGTAATAACCCTCTGGCTGATAGGGACGATTGCTTTGGCCCCCAATTTTTCGAGTGATCAGACCACTTAGCTGAAGGGCTTGATCGCGGATGATTTCTGCATCAAGACGGTAACTTGTCTGTCTGGCGAACCAACGGTTGCTTGGGTCGTTTTTTCTAAGCGTCGGTGTCGTTGTGGAGGATTGTTGGTAAGACCTGGAAGATACCATCAGGGTCACCATGTGTTTGATATCCCATCCGCTCCGGACGAATTCCGAGGCGAGCCAATCGAGCAGCTCAGGATGCGTTGGAGGGCTACCCTGAGACCCAGAATCTTCCATCACTCTGGCTAGCCCGTGTCCGAAGTAGAGCTTCCAGAGACGGTTGACAAAAACCCTCGCCGTCAAGGGGTTCTCTTCTGAGGTTAACCAATTGGCAAGATCCAGACGACTGAGTCGTCGTTCATCGGTCCTCGGCTTCTCAGGCATGAGGAATTCGGGTAAAGCCGGGTTGACCTCCGGACCCGACTCATCCATCCAGTTACCACGCGGCAAGATGCGCATGGTTCGTGGTGTGACCGACATCGAAACGAGCATGGTGGGGATCTCGCTTTCGAGTTGCTTCAACCTTGCTTCAGCTGCCTGCAAGGACTGTCTTGCCCCATCTAGGAGGTGAGTCCTCTTGAGGAACATCTCATCAATGGCGACTAAATCCTCCTGGGATCTCTCCGAGAAGGCTTGAGTGGCCCAGCCGTATAAGTTTTCGCTCAGGCCCGTTTGGGTGAGGGCAGGTTGATCCACGACAATAGTTGCGAGCCGGAAATGTCCTATGATCTCTCGCTTATGATTGCTTGAATGCTTTAGGCGTAATGTGATTCGGTCCCCTGACTGAATCATGATGGATTCTTTTGGTATGAGAAGCAGCTGGCTTGGTTCTTTCCTCTCCTTGCCATCAACCGCCCAACCTGTCTGGGCGTTTCCGTCAATGGCCTTGGAGGCTTCAAATCCTTTCTGGGCATAGCTTGCACTGGCGGACTCAAATTCAATGCGCCGAATCTCCTCTCCTTGCTCCACGATGCATTCGATCTCAGCGAGAACAAAATTCCCACCTTCACGCGAGAAGGAACCGTTATCCATGGAAGGGTGAGGGAGTGCTTCCAACCGAATCCCACCTACACGTCTCTCTGCCTGGGCTTTCCATATCAGCGTGAAGTCGTCGCCATCGGGTTTGGGTCCTCGAGTCAAGATCGAACCATCTGCCTGAAGGGAAAGTTCAGTACCTTGATCAGATTCCAGTTGTTGAGGGATCATGGGCTCCCAGCTCAGGTGGCCAGACTGACCCCACTGGTGCAGTTGTTCCAGCCATTGATCTCGAGACTGGGTCAGCGCTTCAGTCATGGTGGTGGTCTGCTTTTCGAGTTGTTGGATGCGTTTCCGTAGATCTGCTTGCTCCTTTGCTTGATTGGTATCGGGTAAGGGCATTTCAGGCTCCCAGTTGGACCCCCCATAAAATCCCTTTTCCTTCAGGTCCGCAAAAAAAGACGCAAAACTGTAAAAGTCCTTCATGGAATAGGGGTCGAATTTGTGATCATGACATTCGGCGCAGGCCATGGTAGCGCCCATCCAGACGTTGGAGGTGGTTCGGACTCGATCGGCAGCATATTTAGCCAAGTATTCTTTGTCCTGAGCCCCACCTTCAGCCGTGATCATGTGGAGTCGATTGAAGCCGGAGGCAATTTTCTGGTCGCGGGTCGCCTGGGGGAGCAAATCACCAGCGATTTGCTCTCGAGTGAAACGGTCAAAAGGCATGTTGCTGTTGAAAGCTCTGATCACATAGTCACGGTAAGGCCAGACCGTGTAGGGCTGATCTCCATGGTAACCGACTGTGTCGGCGTAGCGAACCAGATCAAGCCAGTGCGTCGATAGCTTTTCCCCGTAGCCAGGATCGGCTAAAAGGGTTTCCAGCATCTGACCATAGGTTGCAGGATCCTCAGATTCAGCGAAGCGCCGGGCTGTCTCAACTGAGGGAGGGAGGCCGACCAGATCAAGATGCAATCGTCTAATCAAAGTAGCTGGTTTGGCGGCCTTGGATGGCTGTAACCCTTGCTGTTCAAGCTTGGAGAGGATGAAATAATCGATGGCATTGATAGGCCAATCATTATCCCTTACTTCAGGGATGGCGGGGCGAACCAAAGGCTTGAAAGCCCAGTGCGTGCCCCATGGGGCGCCTTGCTCGATCCATGTTTTTAGATGACTCTTTTGTTCCGGGCTAAGCTCTTTGCCAGATTCAGGGGGAGGCATCACTTCGCTTGGATCTTCTGAGAGGATACGTTCGAGCAATAAACTCTCGGAAGAGTCACCTTCTTTGATGATCCAGCGACCATCCACCATGCCTTTAGCCGTAGCCTCCTGGTCTAATCGCAAGTCCGCCTTGCGGTTGGAAGCATCCGGACCATGGCAGCGAAAACAGGCGTCAGAGAGAATGGGGCGGATGGTGGCCTCAAAAGACACATCATTCGCTCTGGATACCATTGGGCTGAGGGCGATTAGGAGGTAGCCAAGCCAAGGTAGCATGGTGACTTTTACTAAGCGGTTTGATTCAGACGAAAAACTCATGGTGGGCTAGCAGGAATCAGGTCATGAATAATGGGTGAATTGTGACCTTATTCTGGGCTTAAGGTTTCAGCATGGCAAGCATCGGTTGAGTCTTTTCAAGCCTCTCGATAAGAGAGAAACAGCTTGAAGAGTCCACATCTATTGTCCAAAAAGGCTTACCTTAGTCTTCAATCGGGCCTTCATGCGATATCCATGCCAATCAACCAATCGCTTCCTACTGCTTTACTGTCTGCTGGGCTATGTCCTACCGGTTATTTATGGCTGCGCTCAAGGCCTTCAGATCGACGAAATCATGCTGAACAACCGGACTGTTTTAGCTGACGAGGACGGAGACTATCCAGACTGGATCGAACTGGTCAATCACAGCGCCCAGAGCATCTCCATAGCAGGCTATGGATTAAGCGATCGACCCGATCAGCCCTTTCGTTACCGTTGTCCTGATGTCGAGCTTGAGCCAGGAGAGCGATGGATTGTTTTCTGTTCAGGGAAACAAGAGTCCCAGGCTTTGAGGAAGCCCCTTTGGCAGGCTTCTCCTCCGAAACTGGATGGGCTGATCCTTCATCTTGATGCGGCCTGGGAGCAGGCCTTGATTATGGATGCCCAAGGCGGTGTGACTGCCTGGATGGATCGTAGCCCAGGGATGAGTCATGCCGTTTTTGCAGGCAGTGGTCCTGCTCCAGCCTTGGGTGATCAGGATCCGCTGGGCAGGCGCTCGGTATTCTTCGACGGCAAGGGGCAGTTCATGGCGATGAAGGAGGTTACCGGTAGAACTCTTTTTCTGGTTGCCGCAGAACATCCATTTGCTTCCAATCATTATCGCACCCCCATTGGGCATCGCGATGAGGTAACCCTGCACCGCGGCGGGAATCGGGCCATTCTCAACCCTATTTGGGGTTCAGCTTACGAGTCCCAAGGAGTTTATTTAAACGGGCGTGAGATCGATGCCACCCAAACACGGTTTCCTTGTAGCCCGTCCATTTTGCAGTTCCAGGCAAGCAGTCCGCAGCGGTTCAACCTTTTGGGTTCCGATCGCCTGATTGATAATTATTTCTGGCATGGTCATTTACACGAAATCCTGCTTTACGATCGCCCGCTTGCGGCTAACGAAATCCTTCAGGTTGAGAGTTATTTGGAGGATAAATGGGCTCTTCCCTCGCAATATGCTCACGCCGCCTTCAAACTTTCCCAGAAAACAAGCCAATT
>JALRAZ010000356.1 GCA_023257935.1 Verrucomicrobiota bacterium | reverse complement strand
CGCTCAGTAAAAATAAATAACCTTTGGTTGGTTGGCTATGGGGAATGGACAGGCATGGCATCCGCAACACTCATTGGGGTTTCTAGAACAGCAAGAGCAACGGTAGATCAAATAGCTGCTTATTTGGCTAATGTTTAAGAGCTATGCATTTAAGGCAGTGTATAGAAAGGTTTGCATTGCCCCTCAAGACTTTATGGATACTTCTTTATTGTGATGTTACTTCATTCAAGAAAATACAAACTCATTGCTGTTATGGGCTTCACGCAGATTCTTGCGTGGAGTTCTACATTTTATCTACCCGCAGTACTGGCTAATCTTAGAAAATGGATCGAACAAGGTGCAGCCTGGGGCAAGCACTGGTCACTGGAGCCAATCAAGCGACCCACTCCCCCCAGTAACAACCCACACCCGGTTGACGCCTTTATTGACGCAAAACTCGAGGCCCACAACCTGAGTGCTCAACCCAGTGCCGAACGCAGCACCCTGATTCGGCGATTGGCTTTGGATCTAACCGGTTTACCCCCCACTTCAGGGGATCGTGCGGCCATCATGGAGGATAGCTCGGAGGATTGGTGGGAAAATGCCATCGACCGCCTGCTTGCCTCCCCTGCTTACGGAGAGCGTATGGCCTGGGAATGGCTGGATGCAGCCCGCTACGCTGATTCCAACGGCTATCAAGGAGACCGTGAGCGCACCATGTGGCCTTGGCGGGACTGGGTGGTCCGTGCCTTCAACGCCAACATGCCCTGGGATCAATTCACACAGTGGCAACTGGCAGGCGATCTCATGCCGGAGGCCACCCATGAGATGGTCCTGGCTACGGGGTTCAGCCGTAACCACATGATCAATGGAGAAGGTGGCCGTATCGCAGAAGAGAACCGAGTGGATTATGTCATGGACATGACAGAGACCATGGGCACGGTCTGGTTGGGAGCCACCCTAAACTGCGCCCGATGCCACGATCACAAATTTGATGCCATTACTCAGCAAGATTATTACCGACTCTTTGACTTCTTCAACCAGACCCCAGTCAATGGTGGTGGGGGCGACCCTCAGACCCCCCCTGTTCTTGCCGTCCCCAATCCAGACCAATCAGCTAGGCTCATTGAAGCCAAGCAATCCTTAGAGGAAGCCGAAGCATTCAATAACAAAACCTGGTCTTCTTTTAACGAGATAGCTTCGGTCTGGGAGTCCAGGCAACTCGAGGCGTTAACCAGTCGAGTCTCAACTGAGCCAGCCAATGAGGAGGAGGCACCCAAGCGGCAAGAGCTTCAGGAGCTTCTCGAGGCCCTCAAAGCCTCAGAGCCAGAGCGGGATGACGCAGCCCGAGCCCTCATCAGAAAACATGCCATGAGCACCTGGCCGCCACTGATAAAAAGTCAACAGGAGCTGGAAGGTGCCAGAGCGCATTTGAAGGGCATCGAGAAGGAAGTGCCCAAGGTGATGGTCATGGCCGAACAACCCAAACGACGCACCACACACCGTCTTGAGCGCGGCCTCTATTACCAGCAAAAGGAATCGCTCCTAGCCAACGTGCCTACCTCCTTACCCCCTTTGATGACAGAGAGTCATCAGGCGCCCAATCGACTGGACCTGGCACGCTGGTTGACCCAAAAAGAACATCCCTTGACAGCAAGGGTCACAGTCAATCGATTCTGGCAACAGCTCTTTGGTATAGGCCTGGTGAAAACCACAGAAGATTTTGGGGTGCAGGGTGAACGTCCCGAGCACTTGGCATTGCTGGATTGGTTGGCGGCTGAGTTCATGGAGACAGGGTGGGATGTTAAAGGACTGCTCCGAACCATCCTTACCAGCGAAGCCTACCGGCGGCGCTCAGAGACCACAGATCAGTTGCAGGAAATGGATCCAGAAAATCGACTCTTGGCCAGGGGTTCGCGCTATCGAATGGCTTCGTGGATGATCCGTGATCAGGCCTTGTTCGCTTCCGGGCTACTGGATCCCAGGCTGGGGGGACCTCCGGTCAATGGCTATCAACCCGATGGAGTCTGGGAGGAGGCCACTTTCGGCAACAAGCAATACACGATGGATGAAGGTCGGAAACTCTATCGCCGAAGTCTCTACACGTTTTGGAGACGCATCATCGCGCCGACCCTCTTTTTCGATGCAGCCTCACGCCAGAGCTGCAATGTGAACACTCGTCGCACGAACAGCCCCCTCCACGCGCTGACCACCCTCAATGACACAACCTTTGTGGAAGCCAGTCGCAGCCTGGCCGCCAGGGCCATGGAAGAAAAACCGGGTTTTGAGGAACGTCTTCAGTGGGTGTATCAGTGCTTGCTATGTCGGGATCCGAGTGAAGGAGAGCAAGCCGTCTGGAAGGCAAGCTTGGAGAGAGCCCATGATTATTTCCAGACCGATGCCTCAGCAACCGAAGCCTGGCTTAGCACCGGCGGCTTTCAGGCTCGCTCATCCCTGGATACCAGAGAATTGGCTGCCTGGTCAGCCGTGGCACTCGGGATCCTGAACCTTGATGAAACTTTCAATCGTGAGTGAGGCACACAAACAACCCAATCATCCATGGATGGAAGAAGCACTTCGGGTGAACCGACGCCATTTCTTCGGGCATCAGGCCACCGGCATAGGAGGTGCTGCCCTCGCATCGCTCCTGAACAAGGAGGGACTGCTCGGAGCTGAAGAAGGCTACAGAGTGGCCGACAACTCAGGGCTCGCAGGCCTGCCGCACCACGCACCCCGGGCCAAGCGCATCATCTACCTGTTTCAAAATGGTGCTCCCACACATGTGGACCTGTTTGACTACAAACCAGAGTTGATTGCCAGACACGGCAAACCCATACCTGAGTCCTTCTTTCAGGGGAAGCGTTTCAGTACCATGACCGGTGACCCCACCGGCAAGGTCATGCTGCAACCAGTGGAGCCATTCAAGCAGCACGGCCAGAGCGGTGCCTGGGTGAGCCAGTTCATGCCTCACACTGCCTCGATCGCTGATGAGCTTTGCTTCGTCAAGAGCATGCACACCGATGCAGTCAATCATGCCCCGGCCATTTCTTTCTTCCTGAGTGGGGCTCAGATCCCAGGGCGCCCCACCCTGGGTGCCTGGATGACTTATGGGCTGGGGGTTGAGAGCGAAAACCTGCCTGGATTCGTCGTCATGACCTCGGTGAGCAAGGGGACGACTTGCGGACAGATTTTCTATGATTTTTATTGGGGCTCGGGCTTCCTCCCTTCTCGCTTTCAGGGAGTCAAGTTTCGAGGTGGAGGCTCCCCCGTACTCTACCTAGAGGACCCGGCCGGCATGAGCCGAGGGCTCAAGCGTGGACTGCTCGATGACATTGCGCGTGTCAATCGCATGAAATGGGACGCCACCGGAGATCCTGAAATTGAAACGCGCATCGCCCAGTATGAGATGGCCTACCGGATGCAAACCGGCATCCCTGAACTCACCGACCTGAGTGAGGAACCCGAGCACGTGCTCGAAATGTATGGTCCTCAAGTCAGGGAACAGGGAACCTTTGCCTACAACTGCCTGATGGCGCGCCGGCTGATCGAGCGCGGGACTCGCTATGTGCAGGTCATGCATGCCGGGTGGGACCAGCACAACAGCTTGACAACCGAACTCTACACCCAGTGCAAGGATACCGATCAACCCAGTGCGGCACTGATACGCGACCTAAAACAACGGGGACTGCTGGAAGACACGCTCGTCGTCTGGGGTGGAGAGTTTGGACGGACTCCTTTCCTTCAGGGAGATATCAACAACCGACCCAAATGGGGCCGAGACCATCATCCCTATGCCTTCACCCTCTGGATGGCAGGGGGAGGGATCAAGCCTGGCATCAGTCACGGGGCCTCGGATGAACTGGGAATGAATGCGATTGAGAAACCCGTTCACATCCACGACTTGCAGGCCACCCTGCTTCACCAGCTTGGCATCGATCATGAGCGACTGACCTATCGCTTCCAGGGCCGTTACTACCGCTTGACTGACGTCCACGGTCAGGTGGTCAGGGACCTGCTTTCCTGAACCCACAGGAGCTAGGTTCTGATGATCTCAGAGCTTCCCTGGCCAAACACCCAGCAACCCCGACGCTGAGCAAGTAATCCCCTCCCAAGAGAAAATCTTGCTGTGCTTGGTCATCATTCTCACAGCCTGGCGACCCAAAAAAGTTCGACAAATTTGCCCGCCTGCTTGGCATGAGCTTTGCTGGAAAGCAGGTCCTTTTTTATGGTGCAAACTGGTTTTCGATCAACTGCCCACTCCTTGGTATTACCCAAGATCTCCTCACCCGCCCTGGGTCAAAAAGACAGATTCAGACGCCTGATTTCATGGATGAGAGCTGGCTGGATCCTCTGCGTGATGCTTATGACCCAGCCTCAAACCCAGGCGCAGCTGAGGATCAACGAATTCATGGCATCGAATGTCACGGTTTTTCCAGACATGGTGGACTTTGATGATTATGCCGATTGGATCGAGCTGCACAATCCCAGCCCAAACCCCATCAACCTGCACGGGTATTTTTTGAGTGATCGAGAAGATCAGCCCGCACAGTGGGGCTTTCCCGAAGGCATCGTGATGGCACCTGGCAGTTTCCTGGTGGTTCGAGCTGACGGCTTTGGTGCTTACCCCGGTGACCAGGCCATTCGGGCTTTTTCACCTTGGGATAGTTTTACCGTTGACCACCTGCACACCAATTTCAAGCTGAGCGCAGGCGGAGAAACCATCCTCCTGTCACGAGTGGTCGGAGCTATGGAAGATGGCCACCTGATCACGCGGGGCTCGACCTGGTCTTATGACGATTCGGGAGAAGAACCAGATCCTGACTGGTATCTGGCCTCCTTGGATGATTCAAACTGGGCTTCAGGCCAGGCCCCCCTGGGCTATGGAAACAGCGACGATGTCACCCGGCTTGATTATGGCCCCTCTTCGAACAACAAGCGACGCACTTACTGGGTCCGAAAAAAATTCACCGTAGAGAGCAAGGAGGCCCTCATGAGCCTGAGCTGCCAAATACAGGTCGATGATGGGGCCATCCTCTACCTGAATGGCATCGAGATCCTTCGCCTACGGATGCCCAATGGCGTGGTAGACTCCCAGACCCTTGCAACCAGCACGGTAAACAAGGCAAGTTTTCAGTCCTTTGAATTGGACCCAAGTTTGCTTAAGGATGGGGAAAACCTGCTGGCAGCTGCCATTCATCAAGCTAACCCTAGTAGCAGCGATATCCGTTGGGATTTTGAGCTCAAGGCCGGCCAGGCCCTAGGTGATCTTGAGCGGGTCGATCAAATCGATTTCACGCAACAGTATCCGGACGTGTCCATGGGGCGACTGGCTTCTGACCCAGAGCAGTGGGTATTATATGGCATCCCGACTCCCGAAGCTGCCAACCTGAATCCACCTTTGGAAATCCTGGAGCCATCAGCCAGCGTCCAATCCTCCCTACCCAGTGGCTACTATTCCCAACCCGTCCACCTGATCCTTCAGGCTGCTGACGCATCGGCAATCCATTTCACCACCGATGGCAGCACCCCAGGCCCCCTTTCACCCCAATACAGCTCACCTCTGGACTTTTCCCAAACGACGATTGTCCGGGCACGAACCCTGGCTCAAGGCAAAATGCCCGGCCCCATACTGACGGTGAGCCTGCTCCAAGACCCTCCTCCATCGCAACTGCCTAGTCTCTCACTGGTCGTTGATCCCGAGTTGTTCTTTGGGGATTCCCTTGGGATTTACAGCAATGTTCATAAGGGACGGGAAGCCCTTGTTTGCCTGGAATACTTTAACCAGCACCTCAACCCGATTTTCCAAATCAATGCAGGAGCCAAAATAGCCGGGGAGAATATCTGGCGTTTCGCACAGAAGCCCCTGACCATCAGCCTGCGTGGCAAGTATGGCAACGACCTGCTGGCCCATCAGCTCTTTGAAGACGAACGGGTGGGTTCAATCAGCCAGTTCGTCCTGCGTAACGGCGGCGACAACTGGGACAATGCCATGATCAGAGATGCGATGACCCCGTTCCTCTTGCGGGGCCAGAGTCCCAGTGATGTGCAGAACTATCGTCCTTGCGTGGTTTATCTCAACGGTGACTACTGGGGAATCTACAACCTCCGCAGCAAACTCGATGCGACCTGGTTTGCCACCCATCATCATCTTGCCCCCGGAAGCTACGATTATCTGGAATACGGTCATGTCATCGGCAATCAAGTTGCACTGCTGGTGGCTGAGGGAGATACCCAACGCTATCTCGCCCTGGAAGCTGAAGCCACTCAGAGTGACCTCTCGGACATTGGGGCCTATGAGGAGGTCGCTGCGCAACTGCACCTGGAGAGCCTGTTGGACTACGTGGCCATGGAAGACTTTGTCTACAACACTAGCTGGAGGCACAACCGCGAATTCTGGTGTGAACGTCGGGCAGGTGCTCAGTGGCACTGGGTGATTCCAGATCTAGACAGGGGCTTTCGCATCGAAAATGTAGCCTCATCACTGATCGACAACTTTGACGGAGAATACCCGCTGATCCATGCCTTGCTCGATCAGGTTGTCTTTCGCCAGAAGCTGGCCCAGCGTTACGCCGCTCACCTTGGCTCAACCCTGCACCCCTCACGCATTGCAGCCATTCTAGACGGTCTTAGCGAGCCCCTCGATCAGGAAATGGAACGCCATATCCAGCGCTGGAAGCAAGAAGGTGGTATCGCATCCATGGAATCCCGCCAACGTGAACTGGACGAAATCAAGCAATTTGCGAGGGAACGAGCCCCCCACGTGATCCGAGGGATGCAGAACCATCTGGCCATGGGGGATACCACCAGCCTGAGTCTTGCGGTCATACCACCCGCAGGAGGCAGGCTGAAG
The DNA here is from genome assembly GCA_023257935.1 of Verrucomicrobiota bacterium. Taxonomy (GTDB): domain Bacteria; phylum Verrucomicrobiota; class Verrucomicrobiia; order Limisphaerales; family AAA164-E04; genus UBA7971. The sequence continues at coordinate 4,621 of JALRAZ010000356.1, read as the reverse complement.
GTCTGTGGTATCCCAGCCCTACTCGAGTGGAATGGAACCATGGAACTCTTCAAGGATGCTCCAGTCGAACTGGAAGCCGAGCCCGCCCCTGGATATCGATTCATAGGCTGGCAGGAACAGAATCAGAGCCATCCCAAACAGGTGTTTTCACTGACCCAGCCCATGAACTGGACAGCCGTATTCGAGCCCACCCAACAATCGATGCTTCCTAGCGTGGTGGACACGAACCAGATCCTCGAAGACGAGGGGCATGAATGGATTGTTGAAGGAACCACACACATCCTGCGAGGCAGTCAGTTAACCATTCGCCCTGGGGTCACTTTGCTCATGGGACCTCAGGCTGATTTGATCGTGGAGGGTCAACTGGACATCCAGGGCACAGCGACAGAACCCGTGACCATCAAGGCGTTGGATCCATCCAAGCCATGGGGATCCCTTGTTTTCCAACAGGCTGAGGGGCTGCAAACTTGCCAGCACCTGATCCTCCGAGATGGCGGTCTGGGGCCAGATCCTACGCGACACCGTGGTGCCATCACCAATCTGGGTTCACAGGTTGAACTGAGTTGGCTGGATATCGCCTCAGCCACCACTTTGTATGCCGAGGGGGGAGAAACCTCCCTCACTCATAGCCGTATCTATTCGCCCTACACGGGTGATGGGATCAATATCAAACGAGGTATCGGTCGGGTCGAACATTGTACCTTCATGGGAAATCAATCCGTGGACACCGATGCCATTGATTTTGACGGCGTGGTCGATGGCATCATTCGCTACAACCGGATTCATGCCTTTCGAGGTGCCAACAGTGATGGGATCGATGTTGGTGAAGGGTGCATCAACCTGCTGGTTGCCGACAACCTGATCTACCGTAGTTCGGACAAGGGCATTTCAGTTGGACAGGGTTCGGAGGTTATCGCCCTGAGAAATTTGATCGTCGGCTGTGCTCTGGGAGTGGGAGTCAAGGATAAGGGTTCATCCATTGAAATGATTCAGAATACCCTGGTTGACAACACCATTGCGGTAGCAGCCTACGAAAAGAATCTCCTCAAAGGAGGTGGCAAGGCCCTGGTGGATAGCTGTATTATTGCATCAAGCGGTCAGTCCCCTCTCTTCGCCGATGCCCTGTCGAGCATCCAGGCACAATATTGCCTTTCAGACCAGCAGCCTATTGATGGCGCTTTCAATCGGGTAGCCGAAGTGGGGTTCCTAGACCCCTTCGCCTATAATTTCGAACTGGCGATCACCTCCCCTGCTCTCAACCAAGGTAACCCGGCGTTACCAGCCGATCCCGATGGAACCCAAGCTGACATCGGTGCCTACTACCTTTATCAGCCGGAGGATTATCCCTTTGTGGCCGAGCATGCCGTGGTGATCAATGAATTGCTGGCTCATTCCCACGATGCCGAACCTGACTGGATCGAACTCTACAACCAGAGTGGGCATGATGTGGATCTGACTGGGTGGTATCTCAGCGATGATGGGGACAACTTACGCAAGTATGCCATCTCTAAAGGCACCATCCTGCCTGCTGGTGGCTATCTCGTATTCAGGGAAGACAGCCACTTCGGAGTCACCGGGCAGGAGGGAAGCGAAAACATTCCCTTTGCCCTGAGTGAACATGGGGAATCGGTCCACCTGTATTACCCCGACGATGGGCTGTTCCTGGAGTATCATGAAAAGGAAGCATTCGGACCCTCTGCCACGGGTGTCAGCAAGGGGCGTTACATCAAGCCAGGGAGCGGAACGGTCAACTTTGTGGCCCTGAGCTCCCCTTCCCCTGGAGCAGCGAACGCCTACCCTCTGGTCGGCCCACTGGTGATCAGTGAAATCATGTATCATCCTGAGCACCCAGATGAGCCAGAATTCATCGAACTTTTGAATATTTCTGACGTATCGGTGACCCTGTGGGATGAAATCGATCAACGCCCCTGGTCCATGACCAGCGGTGTGAGCCTCTCCTTCCCAGAGGATGAGCTCATCGTCCTGGCACCGGGAGAATACCTCTTGCTCACCGACAACAAACAGGCCCTGAAAGAGACCTATGCGTTACCAGAGAGTCAGCAGATCCTCCCATGGGAGTCGGGCTCTCTGAGCAACAAAGGCGAGCGCATTGAGCTCTCACGCCCAGGTGATCAGGACGCCCTGGGTATCTGGCACGACCTGAGGGTGGATCGCGTCAACTTCGAGGATGGCAATCCATGGCCTATTCAGGCAGATGGCATGGGGTTCTCACTTCAGCGCATTGAGCCGCAGGCCTATGGCAATGACCCAGATAATTGGTTTGCTGACCTACCTTCACCAGGCTATGCCACCGCTACGAGCGTCTCAGCAAGCCAAGCCTGGAATGCGTGGCTCAAGCAGTTCGAGCTCGTGGATCCTCTGGCAGACCCTGATGGCGATGGCATGAATGATCTCGAGGAATTTGCACGCGGCACCCATCCGCTCATTGCTGACGAGCCGCCACAGACACGCTACCAATGGCAACAGGACCAACTGAGCGTATCAGTAGCTGTCTCAGATTTGCTTCCGCCTGATATGTGGGAAATCCAGCATACCCAAGAGGTGCAAACAGGGAACTGGACTCCGTGGGAAGGGGTTTGGATGGCATTTGAGCAGGAGGGGCAACGCTGGATTGAATTTCAGGTTCCCACTCATGAGGCAAAGCATTTCTACCGACTTGTTTTCCAGCTACCTGAACCCTGAATAGCCAAGGAACTCAGGTCTTGATCGGGTCTTGTTCAAAAATTGGGAGTTGGGTCCTTTGGAGCAATCCCCTAGGGCTTGCTAATCCACAGACGATCGGGAGCGTGGTAAAATGGCACGCCCGGCAGGAATCGAACCTGCGACCCACTGCTTAGAAGGCAGTTGCTCTATCCAACTGAGCTACGGGCGCCCAAGGGGATTCATTGATAGGGTGCGATGCAGGATTTTCAACCCTAAAGATGGCAGCCTGCCTCGGCCATGAACCAAAGTGCGCTTCATGACCTGGGAGACTCTCAGGGCCTTGGTAGCCTTTCTGCTCAGGCCTAGCAAATCATCGCTCAACCTCTGCGAGGGGTGTGGCACCTCAATGCTGGCCTCAATCCTCATCGGGGCTAAAAGCGATTACAGCAGGACAGGAGGATGCCTCACTGAACCCTTAAGAGCTATGCCCAAGCTTGCCATCAGGGGAGAAGATGGCACATATTTACTGGTTTGAATGGCATGCTGACTGATCGGCAATGGTTTCTCTGTGCTACCCTACTTTACGGGTTGAGCATGATTTATGCAGTCTTCCTCTGGCGAAAAGGTTTTCGCGAGGACGATCGCATTCACTATTGCCTACTGCTCCTGGGCTTCGCCCTGAACACGACGGCTATGTTCATGCGGGGGTTCTCTTTCAATCGCTGCCCAGTGAACAATTTATTCGAGGCCACCATGTTTGTCGACTGGTCGGCTGTCGGGGTCTACCTCATTTTGGGACTTTGGCAGAAATTTCGATTTCTGGGGGCCTTCGCATCGCCCATTTTCCTATTTCTGGGTATCTTTGCACTCATGCCCGGTCTGGACCTTAAGGATTCGGCCGGACCTATTACCAGGAACTGGGCAGTCAGCCTGCATGCCGTGCTGATTCTTTTCTCCTACGGTGCTTTCGGGCTATGTGCGGTGGCCTCGGGCATGTATCTGATTCAAGAGAGGCACCTCAAACGGCACAACCTGATGGCCATTGTTTCCAAGCTGCCATCCATTGGCAGGCTGGAGACGATTGCCAGCCGGCTGGTCGTCATCGGGTTGATCCTGCTCACACTCGGACTTGCACTGGCTCCTTTCCTGATGGAATCAGGACAGCGAGCTGTGTTCTACAGGGATGCCAAGATACTCTGGTCGATCCTGGTCTGGATCACCTATGCCATGGTGGTTGGCAGTCGCTGGATATGGCGCTTTGGGGGCAGGCCTCTGGCGTGGGCCCTGATAGCAGGTTTTGTTTTCCTCATCCTGACTTTCTCTGGCACAAACCTCATGTCCGAACTGCACCGATGAAACCGTTCATGGCGTCTAGAATCTGTTCGGGCAACTGGGAGGTGCGACCATGAGCCTCGTGATGATTGGTATCAGTCATCACACCTCGCCAGTGGAGGTGCGTGAGCGTCTTGCCTTTTCGGAGCAGGAAGTCCGTCAATTCCTGCGCAAACTTCTCTCCGATGGCCATGTCAGCGAATGCGTGCTGCTCTCAACCTGCAATCGGGTCGAACTCTACGCCCGATCCGATGCCTCGCCCCAGGAAACCACCGATCGCATGATGGATTTTCTCATCGAAGACCGACAATGCGATGCGCCCACCACTCGTCCCACACTTTACAGCCATGCCGAGAGCGATTGTGTGGAACATCTTTTCAAGGTAGCCAGCGGCCTGGATTCACTGGTTTTGGGGGAAACAGAAATTCTGGGTCAGCTTAAACGCGCCTACCAACTTTCAATTGAGGAACAAGTGACCGGACGGTGGCTCAACAAGCTGTTCCAAAAAGCTTTCAACGTTGCCAAACTCCTCCGATCCAATACAGGGATCCAGCGAGGTAGCACTTCCGTCGGGTCCGTCGCGGTGGAATTAGCAGAAAGGATCTTTGACGGACTCCAGGGCAAG
>JALRAZ010000225.1 GCA_023257935.1 Verrucomicrobiota bacterium | reverse complement strand
GGAGGCGATAGCGGTTTACCTGCGGTTATTCCAGGAGAGCCCGCCTCAAGCCCACTCAACCAGCGCATCCATTCACTGGATGCAGAAGAGCGGATGCCTCCCGAAGGAGAACCCTTGACTCGCAAGGAAAAGGAGTTGCTGGATCTTTGGGTCCTCCAGGGTGCCATCTGGCCCAGTCAGGGGAGCGGATCGGATCCCTTACAAACAAGGCACTGGGCTTTTCAACCCATCAAAGCCGAGGTTCTTCTCGCTGGAGATTCCCACCCGATAGATCACTTCATTGACCGAGCCCTCTCAAAAAAAGGCATCCCCCCCAACCCGCAAGCGGCTCCTCCACAGCTACTGCGCCGGCTTTCCATTCTACTGACGGGTTTGCCTCCCAGCGTCGAGGAGCTCGAAGCTTTTGAAGCCTCCTACCAAAAGAACGCCAAAAAGACAGTCGCTGCCTGGGTCGACCGAAAACTTGCCTCACCGCATTTTGGCGAGCGGTGGGCTCAGCATTGGCTCGATGTCATCCGCTGGGCGGAAACCAATGGATCGGAAGCCAATCTTTTTCGAAAAGGCGCGTGGTTGTATCGAGATTATGTGATCGAGGCCTTCAATCAGGACAAGCCCTACGACCAGTTCGTCACCGAACAGATTGCAGGGGATGTGATGGGAGCTGGGGCTGCCACAGGATTCCTTGTTGCTGGTCCTCATGTTCCCGCAGCCACAGTGGGACGAGAGCCCAGTGCCGTGCGCCAGGCAAGGGCAGATCGCATGGATGAAATCATGCAAACCATCGGGGCTTCCATGCTTGGGATCACCATGCAATGCGCCCGATGCCACACACACAAATTTGATCCCATCACCCTCAAGGACTATTACGCCATGAGTGCGGTGTTCGAAGACATCGAATTTGGAAGCCGCCACCTCGAGTGGCCGGATCATGACCCCAGACAACAAAACGTCGTGAGGCTTCAGCAGTCGCTGGAAACGACGCGTAATGAGCTACGCGACCTCGGAGCGTGGGAAGAAGACTGGACCGCCTACCGCGCCTGGCATTTCACCCCAATCCAGACCCAGGCCATTCGGCTGCGATTTCTCAAGCCCAATGTCACTGTCGATGAACTGGAAATCCTCGGGCCTGCGCAACCTGGCATGAATCTGGCCTTGAAGCGCCACGGCACCCAAGTCGCAGGCTTTCCTTCGCAAGGGGTAGACAACCGCAACCCTGTCGAGGTCATTCAGGATGGCATGTTTGGCACGATGGCATGGCGTACTAAGAAGCAGGAGGATCTCGAGGAGCTGCCATGGCTTGAATGTCACTTCGAAGAAAGCCAGTGGGTCCACCAGATCAACCTCAGTGCCAACCGTGAAGCCTTCCAAGACACCGATTACCTGGAACAGTCTCCACACCTCCCGACTTATGCGTTCGCAGTCGATGCCCAGCAACCCGACGGGGCCTGGAAGGAAGTCTGGAACACAAAAACACTCCTTTCACATGGCACCCATCATCCGGAAAAGGTGCAGGCCAAGGTCCAGGAATTGCAGACCATCATTCAAACCCTGAAAGCAGAAGGTCCACCCATGGCCTTTGTGGGGCGTTTAAGGGAACCGTCTCCCACCCGCGTCCTTTATCGTGGAAGTCCGGAGAGCCCAAGGGACGTGGTCGCACCGGCAGCCCCCGCCATACTCAATGGCTCGCTTGGGCTGACCCAGGAGGCCAGCGGCCCCGACCGTCGCTTGCGCTTTGCCCGATGGATGACACACCCCGACCACCCCCTGCTGGCCCGCGTCATGGTCAATCGTGTCTGGCACCACCTCTTCGGTGCAGGGCTCGTCCCGACCACCAGCGATTTTGGTAAGGCCGGCAGCCCGCCCAGTCACCCAGCACTACTCGACTGGCTGGCTCACCATTTCATACACCCTGTCGATGACAGTGAGGCATGGTCCATCAAGGCCCTGATTCGTTTGATCGCCACCAGTGACGCTTTCAGTCGCTCCAGTGCCCCATCACCGGAGGCCATGGAAATGGATGCAGACAATCGTTGGCTGTGGCGTTTTGCTCCCAGACGGCTTGAAGCCGAGGTGATCCGCGACAGCATTTTGATGGCGGCCGATCGTCTCGACACTCGCTTGGGAGGACCTGGCTACCGCATCCACAACATCAAGAAAACCTACGCGCAGTGGGAGGTGACGGACAACCATGGCACCCACACCTGGAGGCGCATGATCTATCAAGAGCGCATGCGGCGGGTGGATGACCAGCTATTCACGGCTTTTGACTTTCCGGACTGCGGCCAGATTCGCTCCAAGCGACCGATTTCCACCACCCCGTTGCAGGCACTGAATCTCATGAACAGCCCGTTTGTCGTGGAGCAGGCCAAGGCGATTGCTGATCAGGCCCTTGAAGAAACGGGTGATGAGCACCAGGCTGCAGTGATTCGCTGCTTTGAGCGTCTGGTAGCAAGGATGCCTGAGGCCGAGGAATTGAGATTGGGAATGCAACTGGCCAACAAGCAATCCCTTCATCTCCTATGCCGTAGCTTGATCAATGCCAACGAATTTGCCTTCCTGAGATGAAATACTCCAAGCCACTCAAAGCATCTGGCCGGCAGAGTCCAATGTCATTGGCTCTCGCTTTGACCATGCTCTGCTGTGGCACGCCATTGCATGGTGCGGACCCCTCTCCAGCCCGCCCCAACATTCTATTCATTGCCATCGATGACTTGCGACCTGAACTTGGGTGTTATGGAGCCACACCAGTTCATAGAGATCGGACGAGCGTCGG
>JALRAZ010000223.1 GCA_023257935.1 Verrucomicrobiota bacterium | reverse complement strand
GGTTTTACCCGCTTTCCCTTTTCCTACACCTACCGCGATTACGTCCTTGATGCCTTTCAAAAGGATCTTCCCTATGATCGTTTTATCATGGAGCAGTTGGCAGCTGATTCCTTGAACTTGCCCGATCAGGACCCAGCACTGGCTGCTTTGGGATTTCTTACTGTAGGGCAGCGCTTTCGCACCCGACATGATACCTTGGATGATCAGATTGATGTCATCACGCGGGGGCTCATGGGCTTGACTGTGAGTTGCGCTCGGTGTCATGACCACAAATTCGACCCCATACCCACGACAGATTACTACCAGCTCTATGCTGCGCTGGATGACAGTGAGGAGCCAGATCTGTTACCCATGATTGGGGAGCCAGCTCAGACTAACGCCTTGGCAGCCTATCAGCAGTCTCTGGAGCATTTGACCACTCAATTGGGAGATGTCTCTCGGGAGCAAGGCGAGGTCCTAAGATCCCGATTGCGCATGCAGGTGGGAGCTTACCTGCATGCCCTGGTACAAGGCACACCTGAACAGGATCTGTCGGTCTCCTTTCTCTCCTTTCGCACGGATGATTTGCGCCCTCATGTGCTTGAACGCTGGAGAACCTATCTGTCGGGGTTGTCAGAGAAGGATCCGGTTTTTGGTCCTTGGAAAATCCTCAATCAAGCTGATGAACGCCCATGGCCGGAACGTCTGGAGGCCCAATTAGCCATCTGGAAGGAGGCCAATGGGGACCCTTCTTCTTGGGGAGCTCGACAGGAATTGGGGTCCAAGACGCCTGCCTGGAATCCCATCGTGCTGGAGGCTTTGGAAACCCAACGTCCCGACTCCTTGGAGGCTCTTGCCAGGGTTTATGGAGATGTGTTTTCTCAGGCCCATCAGCAATGGATCCATGCCAGCCTCGAGGCTGCTCGGGAAGCTTTGCCTGGAGCCTTGATCGTTCCCGATCAGGATCCACGTCATGCCACGATCAACGGAGCGATCGATCGTCAGCTAAGGCATCACTTGTATGCTCCAGGGACTCCGACGGCTTTAGAAGAGGAGCTTGCCTCGCGCCTACTCAATCGTACTGTCAGCGATCACCTTGGCGGGCGTAGGGGGGCTATCCATGACCTGCACCTCAATCACGAGGGTTCTCCCCCCAGGGCGATGGTGCTGGAGCAGAAGCCGGACTCCGAAACAAGCACCCATCATGTGTTTCGGCGTGGTAATCCCCTGGATCGCGGTCAAATTGTGGAACCTGGCTTTCTTACCAGCATGGATCATGTGGCTCCAGGTGCCTTTGCCAAGGAGCCACCGCGCAAGGCCCTAGCCCAGGCTATTGTTTCACCTCAAAACCCATTGACCCCCAGGGTCGTCGTTAACTGGGTATGGAAACATCATTTTGGTCAAGCTCTGGTCCGAACCCCTGATGACTTTGGGACGCGTGGTGCCCCCCCCACCCATCCCGAGCTCCTGGATTACCTAGCCCAAAAATTGATCGAAGAGGGTTGGTCCCTCAAAAAGCTTCACCGTCGCCTCTTGCTCTCCCGAACCTATGCCCAGGCGTCTGTCGAACGTTCGCTGGCGCGAGGGCAGGACCCGGACAATCGCCTGTGGTGGCGGATGCCGCGGCGACGGCTGAGTCTGGAGTCCATGCGAGATGCCATGCTCGCGGCTTCGGGGGAATTAGATCTGTCTGCCGGCGGCAGGCCCTTTGACATGATGACCGAAAAGGAGGTCCCTCGTCGCAGTGTTTATGGCTTTGTCAATCGAGACGTGCCTTCCCCTTTGCTGACAACCTTTGATGGTGCCAATCCCAGCGCTTGCACAGCCAGGCGACCTGAAACCACCGTGCCTCAGCAAACCTTGTTTGCGCTCAATTCCCGATTCATCCTTGATCGGGCGGCTGCCATGGCAAGACGTGAGGCCTTGGTAGCCATTGAAGGGAACTCAGGCAGGATCAAGAAACTCTATCAGTGGGCCTATGGTAGGTTGCCTGATCAAGAGGAAGAGGCTGCCGCTGACGCCTTTCTCAAGAGTGGGCAAGAGGATTCACCCGAACAGGCCCTGGAGCGCTTGGCCCATGCGCTTCTGGCATCGAATGAGTTTATTTTCGTGGATTGATGAATACATCCAATTTCGCACAGCAAGCATCGTTCTCTCGTCGTCGGTTCCTCCAGCGCGCAGGCATGGGTATGGGCAGCATGGCTCTGGGTTCGATGCTGGGGGGAGTGCAGGCAGGTTCACAGGGGACGGGCCCTCATTTTCCTGGCCGCGCCAAACACGTCATCCATGTATTCCTCAATGGAGGCATGTCCCAGGTGGATACCTTCGACCCCAAACCAGAATTAGATCGCTGGGGTGGGCGTCCATTGCCCTTTGAGAACCTTCAGACCGAGCGACGCACGGGTGTGGCTTTACCCTCTCCGTTTACCTTTGCCAGACATGGTGCCAGTGGCATAGCTGTCAGCGATCTGTTTCCAAATCTTGCTCGCTGTGTGGACGAGATGGCGGTGGTCCGCTCGATGTACGCGGAATTACCCAGTCATGAACTTTCTCTGATGCTGATGAATACGGGCACCCAACGGCTGGTCTGGCCGAGTTTGGGTTCCTGGTTGACTTGGGGGATGGGGAGCGAGAATGAGAATTTGCCTGGTTTTGTCGCACTTTGCCCCGGAGGTATGCCGGTGGGAGGGGCTGGTAATTGGCGGAGTGCTTTCTTGCCCGGAGTCTATCAGGGCACCTACGTGGATACTTCGCGGGATGATCCCAGAGCCTTGATTGCCGATGTGCATAACAAGGCCATGAACCGTTCGCAGCAGGCCGAGCATTTCAAATTCCTGCGTTCCCTCAATCGCAGGCATGCCATGCAGCGGCCCGATGAGTCCCTGATTGAGTCTCGTATCCAATCCTTCGAGTTGGCTTACCGCATGCAGTTTGAGGCCACCGATGCCTTTGATGTCAGTCAGGAGCCTGAATCCATGCTCAAGCTCTATGGTGAGGGCCCTCAGAATCGACAGCTCCTGATTGCCCGAAGGCTGATCGAACGCGGGGTTCGCTTTGTTCAAACCTGGCATGGCAATCTGCAGCCTTGGGACAGCCACGCCAACATCAAAGACTCTCACCGCAAGGTGGCTAGCGAATGTGATCAGGGACTGGCTGCTTTGATTGTGGATCTCAAACAACGCGGCTTGCTGGATGAAACCCTCATCCTTTGTTCGGGTGAGTTTGGGCGCACGCCTTCGGTTGAAATGGACCAAGGCGGGGGTGGTGCTGCGCAGGGGAGGGATCATAACCACTGGGGTTTCTCACTGTGGATGGCCGGAGGCGGCATCAAAGGGGGGACTGTCTATGGTGCCACCGATGAATTTGGTTTCCGCGCGGTTGAAAACCCTGTCTCGATTCATGACCTCCATGCAACCATGCTTCACCTGCTTGGATTTGATCATGAACGGCTCACTTATCGGTATGCAGGTCGAGATTTCCGACTGACCGATGTCCACGGTAGGGTGATTTCGGAGATACTGGCCTAAGCGACATCGCTGATTGCCACATGACACAACCTTTGCATGCCATGAACCAAGCATTATCCAGTAATCAGATGGGTCGCCGAGCCTTTCTCAAGGCCAGCAGCCTGTTTCTTGGAGGGGTTTCCGGATCGGCTGCCTCAACCCGATTTGCTGTGGTTCCCTCCCAAAGGATTAATGTGGGGGTCATCGGTCTTGGAGCCCGAGGGTTTTATTTGTTGAGAGCCTTTCTGAATCAGCCGGGAGTGCAGGTCAGGGCGGTCTGCGATGTGGACCGGCACCACTACCGAGACAAGCCCTGGGGTAAGGGGCAGGCCCTGGGCAGGTCACCTGCGCGCAAGGTGGTGGAATCCCACTATGCGGCCAGGCAGGCCCGCGATCGCTATCGGGGTTGTCTTGTGTTTGAGGATTACCGTGATCTTTGTGGTCGTGATGACCTGGATGCGATCGTTGTGGCCACGCCAGACCACTGGCACTATCACCAGGTCATGGCATCCCTTCAGCACGGGAAGGATGTCTACTGTGAAAAACCAGTGACCCATACCTTCATGGAAGGGAAAATCCTCTATCGTGAAGTCAAACGACGGCAAGCGGTTTTTCAAACCGGATCCCAGCAGCGTTCAACCGCCAATTTTCATCGTGCAGTCACCTTGTTGCGTAATGGGCACATTGGTCCTCTAACCAGAGTCGAGGTGGGGCTGCCGCCGGGTTACACCGAACCTGGAGCTGACCCTGGTTTGTCTGTCATTCCCGAGACCCTGGATTACGAGATGTGGACAGGGCCGGCTCCCATGCTTCCCTTCGCTCGGGCTCGGCATCATCGCTTCTGGCGAGGGCATCGTGCCTACGGTGGGGGAAACATCATGGATTGGATCGGCCATCACAACGATATCGCCCACTGGGGCGCCGCGATGGATGGGGCTGGGCCTCTGGAGGTCGAGGCTCTCGGGTGGACCGTTTCGCCGACAGAGCTCTACAATACCCCGGTCGATTATGAGATTCGCTGCGTCTATCCAGGAAAGATAGATTGGGTCATTGCCTCACACCTTCCCATGGGAGTACGCTGGATTGGGCAGGAGGGATGGATTGCTGTCGACCGCGGGCGCCTTGAGGCCTCGGATCCTCGATGGATCAAGCCTGATTTCAAACCGGGTCCAGTGTTCCTGCCGCGTTCACTCGACCACGTGGAAAACTTCCTTCACGGGGTTAGGACTCGCCAGAGCTGTATCGCTCCCGCAGAAGCGGCCCATCGTTCCATCACCCCCGGGCATCTGGGCTTTGCCTCCCACACGCTAGGACGGCGCTTGCATTTTGATCCGCGTACTGAGCGGGTGCTGGATGACCCTGAGGCCAACGCTTTACTGGATAAGTCCTATCGTAGGCCTTGGTCCATCTAGTATCTGAGTGATGCTTTGTCAGCGATGAGCTCCTTATGCAATACCAAGACCCAACCTGCTCTTCACCCTGTTGCCAGGGAGCGATGCATCGAGGGTTTTCGTCAACACTATGGTCGAGAGCCTGAATGGTTGGTCGAGGCACCGGGGAGAATCAACCTCATCGGTGAGCATGTTGATTACAATGATGGTTGGGTGTTGCCCGCAGCCATTGATCGGCATCTTTGTCTGGCAGCCTCTAGCCTTGATAGTCCGGTGGTAAGGCTGCATTCGGAACAACAGGACCTGCCCGTGGACTTTTCATTGGATGAGCCGTGGGCTCCATCCAGTTCATGGACTGATTATCTGATTGGAGTATTGAAGGCTTTTCTGGGCCGAGGTGCTCGTGGCTCCGGGTTGGCCTTGAGCGTGGCCTCGGACATTCCACTGGGTGCAGGGCTCAGCAGCAGCGCCGCACTTGAATTGGCTGTAGCCACGCTAGCTGAGAAAACCTGGTCCTACCCTCTTGAGCCTATGGACAAGGCATTGCTATGTCAGAAGGTCGAGGCTGAATTTGTCGGCATGCCATGCGGGATCATGGATC